>NZ_FMVA01000018.1:0-100449 GCF_900101425.1 Rhizobium sp. NFACC06-2
GTCCATCAAGGGTGGCAAGCCATTCATCGATGGCGGTGCCGGTATTGGCGATGCGGACGGCTTTTTGTGTCGCGGCATCGAAAAGATCCAGATGTGCCTTTGAGACGTCGCATCCGATGTAAACAGGGTGTACCATGGCAAGCCTCATCCTGTGCTACGAGGTCCGCGCTCACGGCCTCCATCAACTGTTCAGGTTGGGATCATCAAGAGCGGGCGGAGGTCCAAAAGCCAGCAGGCGGTCTCTAACGACCAGGATTCCGACGGCCTTCCGCCCGCACTCTACATAGCACAAATCCAATACACAGGATTCCGGCTCAGGGCCGGAATGACGGAGGCTGGGGGTAAACCCAGCAAACACCGGCTTATCCTGACACTCCGGAAATACCGTCGCATATTCGCCGCTTCTGCTGGCCCATTGATGACCTCGCCCTTACCGCTTTGCACATTTTGACGCAGGTCAAAAAGGTGATTTGCCGCCCGTCGTTTTTTGCGTTATCGAAATTTCAGAAATTACTGAAAATTCAGGAAACGTAAAAATGCCGACCAGCCTGTCCCCGCTCGTTCAGTCCTTCGTGCTGCATTTCGGTGAGATGGGCAGCCGCTGGGGCATCAACCGCACCGTCGGCCAAGTCTATGCTTTGCTTTATATTTCGCCGCAGCCGCTGTGTGCGGACGAGATTGTGGAGGCGCTGGGCATTTCCCGTTCCAACGTGTCGATGAGCCTCAAGGAGTTGCAGGCGTGGAACCTTGCAATTCTCAAGCATTTTCCGGGTGACCGGCGCGATTTTTTCACGACGCCTGACGATGTCTGGCAAATTCTCCGCACCCTTGCCGAAGAGCGCAAGAAACGCGAGATCGATCCCACGCTCAGCGTGCTGCGCGAAATTCTGATGGAAACGCCGGAAAACGAAGATGAGCGGCATGCGCAAAAGCGCATCGATGAGATGAAGACGCTGATCGAGCAACTGACCGGCTGGTATGACGATGTGAAGCGGCTGGAGACGGAAAGGCTGGCTTCGCTTCTGGCGCTCGGTTCGAAGGTCACGAAGCTTCTGGAGGCCAAGGACAAGATCGTCTCCCTCGCCAGACCCCGTGGCGCGAAGAAGGACGGGTGAGGAGATCGGCCGTGAGCATGTCCGTGGAAATCCGCCAGGGGGCTGATAGTGACGGGGCAGTCTGTCCCGCTCCGGTTGGAGTCTCGCCCGACGCGACGCGTAGGCGCTTCGTCAGCAATGCCAATCGCAAAACCTGCCGCGACAGAGCCGCCGGGCGGGCGAAAATGACAGGCTTGCCAGCGGTTGGGAAATCCGTTGCCCTGCTGCATGTGCTGGCGGCTTTGCTCTGGTTGCCGCAGGCAGGTTTGCTTGCCTTTTCAGTCGGAAGAATTGCCGATGGCGCGCCGATGATGGCGATCGTGCCGGCTGCGGCTGCGGTTCTCATCCTCGGCCTCATCAAGGCATGGCTGGAAAAGATCGCGGCGCGGCTGTCGTTTCGTGCCGCTCGCGCGGCGTTGTCGCAGCGGCGGCTGGAAGCACTGCAGGCGGTGGCGAAGGTTTCCCCGCTCGATCTGTCGCGTACCGCCTCCGGTGAGGCGGCAGGCGTCCTGGCCGAGGCGGCGGAAGCGCTGGTGCCTTATCTTTCCCGTTTCCAGCCGGCGCGGATGAAGGCGACCATCGTGCCGCTGGTTTTCGTGGTGGCGATCCTGCCCTTTACCTGGATTGCGGCGCTGGTGCTGCTGCTCGCCATGCCAACCATCCCGCTTTTCATGGCGCTCATCGGCTGGCAGGCCAAGGCCGCCAGCGAAAAGCAGCTTGCCGAGACGGGCAATATGAATGCCTTCCTGCTCGATCGCCTGCGCGGGCTGGAAACGATCCGCACACTGAAAGCCGTCGATCTGACGGCGGAGCGTCTCAGCGCCGATGCGCAGAACCTCAAGAAGCGGACGATGGCGGTGCTCAGGATCGCCTTTCTCTCCTCGGCGGTGCTGGAGCTTTTCGCAGCGCTCGGCGTAGCCATGACCGCCGTTTATATCGGTTTTCATCTGCTCGGTTTTCTCAATTTCGGCGCTTGGGGCGAGAAGCTGACGCTTGCCGAAGGTCTTTTCATCCTGCTGCTGGCGCCGGCCTTTTTCGAGCCGCTGCGGGAACTCTCCGCTGTCTGGCACGACCGTGCGGCCGGTGAAGCCGCACTTGATGCGCTCGGCAAATTGACGGCCGGCGGTGCGGCCATCGCGGGTGAGGGTGCGGATGTGGCGTCTGTCCTATCCCCGACGCCGGGCCTGCTGGAGATCGACAATCTCTCTTTCGCTTATCCGAGCGCCCCACCTGTCATCCAAAATCTCAACCTGACCGTTCAGCAGGGTGAGCGGATAGCCATTCTTGGGCCTTCCGGTTGTGGTAAATCCACTGTACTCTCCTTGATTGCCGGGTTGGCCGAGGCGGGTGAGGGCGCAATCAGGATCGGCGGCGTGACGCTTGATGACGCGACGGCGGATGGGCTGCGTGGAACGATCGGCTGGGTCAGCCAGAGGCCGTTCTTTTTTGCCGGGTCCCTGAAGGCGAATATTCGTTTTGACCGCCCGGCGGTCAGCGACGCCATGGTGGAAGAGGCCCTGCGCAGTACCGGGCTGGATAGATTGACGCAGGCGCGCCGGCGCCTGCAGATCGGCGATGGCGGATATGGAATTTCGGGCGGGGAGGCGGTGCGGCTTGCCATTGCGCGTGCTTTCGCAGACCCCGCAACGCAGCTTGTTCTGGCCGATGAGCCGACAGCCCATCTCGACCGGGAAACGGCTGCCCTCGTCACGGATAACCTGCTGCAACTGGCAAATGGCAGGACATTGATCGTCGCGACCCATGATCCGGTGCTTGCGGCGCGCATGGACAGGATCGTGGATATGACGGCGATCCATTCGAGGGGGCAGCCATGATCGCGCGTTTTGCGATATTGAGACCCATTATTGGCCTGTTCTGGTCGGCGCGGCGCGGCATGCTCCAGGCGGGCGCGGCTCTTGCGGTAACGACGGTGCTGGCGGGCATCGGCCTTCTCGGCGTTTCCGGCTGGTTCATCACCGCAACGGCGATTGCCGGTCTTCTGCCGGCAACGGCCTATGCTTTCGATGTCTTTGCGCCTTCGGCCGCCATTCGTCTTCTGGCGCTGGCGCGCACCGCCGCCCGTTACGGCGAACGCATGACGACCCATGACGCCACGCTTTCCCTGCTTGCAGCACTTCGGGAAAAGCTGTTTCGCGGCTTTGCCGCGCCGCAGGCCGCGAAATCCCTGGAGGCGAGGCCTGCGCGCCTGCTGAACCGGCTGACGGCGGATATCGATGCGCTGGATTCGCTTTATCTGCGCGTGCTGGTTCCCGCCGCCGTCGCGGTCCTTGCTGCAATCGCGACAGGCCTCGGGCTTGCTTTTCTCCATCCTCTGGCGGGCGTTCTGGCGGCGGTTTTCCTCATCGCGGCGGGGCTTGGAATTTCGGTGCGCGCCGCCTTGCGGGCGGAAACATTCTCGCGCCGCCGGGCAATCGGGCTGGAGGCCCTTCGTGCCCGCACGGCCGATCTCGTGAGCGGGCAGACGGAGCTCTTGACCACCAGCCGCCTTTCCGCGCAGGTCGCGGCGGTGAAACGGGCGGATGACTACCTCTCTGCCTGCGATGATACCCTGAACCGTATCGAAACCAGTGCCGGTTTTTCCTTCGGTGTTTCAGCGGCCATTCTTTTGAGCGCCGCCCTTCTCGGCATGGCCTGGCTCGCGGAACAGGGGGCGGTGAGCGCGCCGGCCGCAGCACTCGGGCTGCTCGTCTGTTTTGCCGCGCTGGAGCCTTTCACGGCGTTGCGCCGTGGGGCGATGGAACTTGGGCGCACGCTGTTTTCCGCACGGCGCATCGCGCCGCGTCTTGCGGCGAAGGCTGAGGGTCGCTGTCCCGCTTCGCCGGTCAGCGGCATGGCGGCGGAGCTCAAAAACGTGCGTCTGGAGCGGGAAGGGAACGACAATCCGGTCCTGACGAATATCAATCTCGCAATCGCCTCCGGAGAACGGGTTGCGATCATCGGCCAGAGCGGCGCGGGCAAGACGAGCCTCATCCAGCTTCTGGCGGGTGAATTGCGGCCGGCGGCCGGCACAGTCAGCGCCCTGCCGTCCACTCTCATGACGCAGCGAAGCCAGCTCTTCCGCGACAGTCTCGCCGACAATCTGCGGCTGGCGAAACCCACCGCAACCCGCGCCGAGTTATGGGACGCGCTCGAGGCGGCAGGCCTTGCCGAACACGTCAAAACCCTGGCCGCCGGGCTGGAGACAAGGCTTGGCGAGGCGGGGCAGGGGCTTTCCGGCGGTCAGTCGCGCCGGCTGGCGCTCGCCCGTTTCCTGCTCGCCGACCGGCCGCTCTGGCTTCTTGATGAGGTGACGGAAGGGCTGGATGGCGAGACCGCCCGCGACGTGCTCACCAGGCTGTTTGCGAGGGCAGAGGAAAAGACTGTCGTGATGATCACCCATAATCGCCGCGAGGCGGAATTTGCCGATCGCATCATCGTGCTGAAAGAGGGGCGTCAATTTGATGAATGTCAAAGCGGCACCCCGGAATACGGCGTAGTGCTGGAGACACTGCGCCCGGACTGAGATTTTTTGAGAGCCGGCGTCGTCTTGAAAATGGAAGGCCGGCCTTCCGGAAAAGGTGGATAGGACTATGGAACTCGACATAGTGGCGCTGTCGCGCCTGCAATTTGCAGTGACGGCTTTATATCACTTTCTGTTCGTTCCCCTGACGATCGGACTATCGGTGGTGATCGCCATCATGGAAACGGTCTATGTCATGACCGGCCGCACGGTCTGGCGGCAGATGACGAAATTCTGGGGCACGTTGTTCGGTATCAACTTCGTGCTCGGCGTTTCCACCGGCATCGTCATGGAATTCCAGTTCGGCATGAACTGGAGTTATTACAGCCATTATGTCGGCGATATCTTCGGTGCGCCGCTGGCCATCGAGGGCATGATGGCCTTCTTCCTGGAAGCCACCTTCGTCGGCCTGTTCTTTTTCGGCTGGGACAAGCTGTCGAAACTCGGCCATCTCGTCGCGACATGGTGCGTGGCGCTCGGTTCGAATTTTTCGGCGCTGTGGATATTGATCGCAAATGGCTGGATGCAGAACCCGACGGGCTCCGCCTTCAACCCCCAGACCATGCGGATGGAGGTGACTGACTTCTTCGAGGTTCTGTTCAACCCGGTGGCGCAGGCGAAGTTCGTTCACACGGTTTCTGCGGGTTACGTGACGGCCTCCATCTTCGTGCTCGGCGTTTCGGCCTGGTATGTGCTGAAAGGCCGTCATGTCGATCTTGCCAAGCGTTCGATGACGGTCGCCGCCTCCTTCGGTCTGGCGTCCGCGCTGTCGGTCGTCGTGCTGGGTGATGAAAGCGGCTATCTCTCCACCGAACACCAGAAGATGAAGCTCGCCTCCATCGAGGCCATGTGGGAAACCGAGCCGGCCCCGGCTCCCTTCACGGCCATCGGTTTTCCCGATCAGGAAGCACGCGAAACGCATTTCGCGGTGAAGATCCCGTGGGTGATGGGCCTCATCGGCACCCGCTCGCTCGACACGCAAATTCCCGGCATCAACGATCTGGTGGAGCAGGCCAAGACCCGCATCCGCGACGGTATCAAGGCCTATGACGCGTTGATGCAGATACGGGCCACCGGCAAGGGCGCGGAGTTGCCGGAAGAGGTGCGCGGCACCTTTGCCGAACTCGGCCATGAGCTCGGTTATGCCCTGCTGCTGAAACGATATGTCGACGATCCGCGCCAGGCGAATGAAGAGCAGATCGCCAAGGCGGCGGCGGATACCATTCCGCATGTGCCGACCCTGTTCTGGTCGTTCCGCATCATGGTCGGTCTTGGCATCTTCTTCATCCTGCTGACGGCGACGTTCTTTTATCTTTCGGCCCGCCGCCGGCTGGATCATTATCCGTTGCTGCTGAAAGTGGCGGTCTTCGCCATTCCCCTGCCGTGGATCGCGGCGGAAATGGGCTGGGTGGTGGCCGAGTTCGGCCGCCAGCCATGGATCATCGAGGGCGTGCTGCCCACGGCCGCGGCCGTCTCCAGCCTCAGCGCCTCCACGGTCCTCATCACGCTCCTGTGTTTCATCGCCATCTACACGGTGCTGTTCATCGTTGAAATGGGGCTGATGCTGAAGGCGATCCGCAAGGGGCCGGAGCCGGACCATGAGCCGGAAGCGCCGCTCGTTCCTGAAAAACTCGTCGCCGCGGAGTAAACGATCATGATATTGCACCAACTCATCGACTACGAAATCCTCCGCGTCATCTGGTGGCTGCTGCTCGGCGTGGTGCTGATCGGTTTTGCCGTGACCGGCGGTTTCGATCTCGGCACCGGCGCGCTGCTGCCCTTCGTGGCGAAAACGGATATCGAGCGGCGTGTCGTCATCAATTCCATCGGCCCAGTCTGGGAGGGCAATCAGGTCTGGCTCATCCTTGGCGGCGGCGCGATTTTCGCCGCCTGGCCGCCGCTTTATGCGGTGTCGTTTTCAGGGTTTTACCTGGCGATGTTCGCCACCCTGTTTGCGTTGATCCTGCGGCCGGTCGGTTTCAAATATCGCTCCAAGCGTGAAAGCGCCGCCTGGCGCACCGGCTGGGACTGGGCGCTTTTCATTGGCGGCTTCGTTCCCGCGCTGATCTTCGGTGTGGCCATCGGCAATGTGCTGCAGGGCGTTCCCTTCCACCTCAATGACGATCTCAGGATTTTCTACGATGGCACGACGCTGTTCGAGCTTCTGAACCCTTACGCCATCCTCTGCGGTCTCGTTTCCGTCGCCATGCTCATCATGCACGGTGCGGCATGGCTGGTGCTGAAGACGGATGGTCCGGTCGCGGCCCGTGCCCGCGCTTTCGGCAGCATCGCGGCGCTTGCCACCACCGTTCTTTTTGCGCTCGGCGGTGTCTTTCTGTGGCTCGGTGTCGATGGTTATCGCTTCACCTCTGAGGTCGTCACCGACGGTCCGTCCAATCCGCTGTCGAAGACGGTCGAGGTTGCGGGCGGTGTCTGGTTTGCCAATTATGCGGCGCATCCCTGGATGATGCTGGCGCCGGCGCTCGGTCTTGCCTTCCCGCTTGTGGCTTTCGTCTTGCTCCGGGCCCGCAGGGAAGTGCTGGCGCTGCTTTCCAGCTCGCTTGCGATTTTCGGCATCATCTCCACGGTGGGGCTGACGATGTTTCCCTTCATCCTGCCGTCTTCGGTCGATCCGAAATCGAGCCTGACGGTGTGGGATGCATCTTCCAGCCACATGACGCTGTTCATCATGCTGGTCGTCGCCCTCGTCTTCATCCCGATCATCGTTGCCTATACGTCATGGGTCTATCGCGTGCTGTGGGGCAAGGTGGATGAAAGGGCGATCCGCGACGACAGCGGTCATGCTTATTGATTGAGAAAGAAGGAGATCGAACATGTGGTATTTCGCCTGGCTGCTCGGCCTGCCTCTCGCCGCCATCTTCGCCGTCATGAACGCCATGTGGTATGAGCTGATGGAAGAAAACGCGAAAAAGGCCGAAGCGAAGCTGGATAAATAAAGCTTCGAGGGACGCGGCATAAAAAGGGGCGGCATCCAAACCGGATACCGCCCCTTTTGCTATAACTGCCGTGCGTGCGATGCGTGGCATCAGTGGATCGCGATGCCGCGCTTGTCCGCTTCTTCCTTGATGATGTCTTCGACGATGGCCCTCTTGAGATTTGGATTTCCAAGAAGATAGTCGTCGGCGATCTCGAAGATCGATTTCGGATTCTCGGTCCTGTGCAGGGTGTCGAGGTCCTGGCCGATCTGCTCTCGAAGGCTGGAATAGTCGTCCATCGCGGCGCTCCCGTTTATCGGTTCAATCCAGAAGGTCGGCCGGAACCTTGCCGCCGTTTTCGGACAGTTTCTTGATGACGGCCTTGTGCAGCCAGATGTTCATGGTCGCCGAATCCGAAGTATCGCCGGTATAACCGAGTTCGCCGGCCAGTTCCTTTCGGGCGCTGAGGCTGCTGTCCAGATTGAGCGCTTTCAGAAGGTCGACGATCGAATGTTTCCAGTCGAGTTTCTGGCCGTTCTGCTTGACGGCCGCATCCAGGATCGAAGCGACGTCGACATTGCCGGTGGGGGCCGGAGCCGCGGCTGTCGGAGCGGGTGCGGCCGGTGCGGCCGGGCTTGCCGTGGCTGCCGGCGTGCCGGCCGGAGCCGAAGTCTGCGGCGCGGCTTCGGCCTTGCCGAAAATAGCGTTCTTGATCTTGTCGAAAAAGCTCATGGTGTCCTCCCCTTAGCGGCGAAATGCCCGCCCGACGGCGATGAGAATGCAGGCGCCGATGAAGCCGGCGATGAGATAGCCAATCCAGCCTCCGAGCGAAATGCCCACGAGCCCCAGAAGGAAATTGGCGACGATGGCGCCGACAATGCCGAGGATAATGTTCATGAAAAGACCCATATTGCTTTTCATGAACTGTTCGGCCAGCCAACCGGCTACGCCGCCGATGATGATTGCTGCAATCCAGCCAACTTGTGCGTCTTCCATAACAAGCCTTTCCTTTGTGAGAGAGGTCCGCAGGCATATGGACAGGCTTTTGCGCGCACTGATCCCCCCGCCTTGAATAGACCCCAGGCGGAGCAATAACGGGGATATGGGCGATTGGTTCCGTGCGGCGAACTATGCGCCGCATATTCTTTAGCTCTGGCTTTGAAAGTCGAGGCCGATATCGAGAACTGGCGCGCTGTGGGTCAGCCAGCCGACGGAGATGAGATCGATGCCGGTTGCGGCGATGGCTGCGGCCGTCTGCGGATTGATGCGGCCGGACGCTTCGGTAATGGCGCGACCGGCGACGATTCCCACCGCCTCGCGCAGCTGTTCGGGTGTCATATTGTCGAGAAGGACCGCATCGACGCCCTCATCCATGACTTCGCGCAACTGCGCAAGCGTATCGACCTCCACCTCGATCTTGACGAGATGCCCCACGCCCTGACGGGCGCGGCGGATGGCGTCGCGCACGCCGCCGGCTACGGCGATATGGTTGTCCTTGATGAGAACGGCGTCATAAAGCGCAAAGCGGTGGTTCATGCCGCCGCCGGCGCGCACGGCATATTTTTCAAGCGCTCTCAGCCCCGGCGTCGTCTTGCGGGTGCAGGCGACCGAGGCCTTGGTGCCGGCAATGGCGGCAGCGATTTTTGCGGTGACGGAAGCGATGCCCGACAGGTGGCCGAGGAAATTCAGCGCCGTGCGCTCCGCCGTCAGAAGGCCGCGCGAGGGGCCTTCGATCGTTGCGATGATATCGCCGGGCGTCACGGCGGCCCCATCCTGCACATGCCGTTTCATCGCGATGGCCGGATCCACGAGCTGGAAAGCCAGTTTCGCCGCGTCGAGACCGGCGATAACGCCCGGTTCGCGCGCGGCCATGACGACGACCGAGCGATGATCGGCGGGAATGACGGCGGCGGACGTGATGTCGCCCGCCAGTCCGAGGTCTTCCAGAAGAGCGTTGCGCACGAGCGGTTCGATGATGAGGCGTGGCAAGGGTGAAAGGATCATGTCAGGCGCTCCGCGCAAGGCTGGCCGAGGAATGGCTGGAAGAGGAAAATTCATGGGCGATGGTGAGGAGGTCGCTGAGGTTCAGCCTGCGCCTTGTGGCCGTCGCATGTTTTTCAGGGAAATCGTCGCGGAAATGCGCGCCGCGCGATTCCGTGCGCAGCGCCGCAAAGACGGCGATGGCCAGCGCGACAAGGGCAGGATCGGATGCCGGGCCGTTCCGCTCAGCCAGTGGCAGAAGATCGCGGATCGCGCCCGTCAGTCCTTCCGCATGTCTTGCGATGCCGAGATGGCGGGAAACGACGGGCCGGACGGGGGAGAGGTCGGCTGCCGGGAAATCGGGCATGGGGAGTGTTGCGATATCCGCTGCCTGTTTTCCCGCATATGCCTGCCTGCCGGCAATGTCTTCTGCGGCACGCATGCCCATGGCTGCCGCTTCCAGCAGGGAATTGCTGGCAAGCCGGTTCGCGCCATGCAGGCCCGTGCAGGCGGTTTCGCCGGCAACCCACAGGCCCGGCACCGAGCTTCGGCCTCTGCCATCGGTGGCGACGCCGCCCATATGGTAATGCACCGCCGGGCGCACCGGCACGAGTTCACGGGCCGGGTCTATCCCGGCTTCGCGGCAGAGCAGGTCGATCGAGGGGAAGCGAGCGGAAAAGCCGGAGCCGAGCGCCTTGCGGGCATCGAGAAAGACCTTGCCGCCACGCAGTATTTCGCGGTCGATGGCGCGGGCGACAATATCGCGCGAGGCGAGTTCCGCACCCGGAACGGCCGCCATGAAACGTTCGCCGTTTTCGTTGAGAAGCAGCGCGCCTTCGCCCCGCACCGCTTCGCTCACCAGCGCCAGCGGCCGTCGGGGCGAGGAAAGCGCCGTCGGGTGGAATTGCACGAATTCCATATCGGCGAGGATGGCGCCGGCGCGGGCGGCGAGCATGATGCCCTGCCCGAAATTGCCGGCGGGATTGGTCGTCGCCTCATAAAGCCCGCCGAGGCCGCCGGTGGCGAGAACGACCTGGCTTGCCGGCAAAGTGAAGCAGCCTTTTGGCCCGATGCAGGCGAGACCAACGACGACGCCGTGTTCCGTCAGCAGGCGGCGAACCTCCGTGCCTTCCAGAACGGTTACGGACGGCGTGCGAAGAACGGCGGCGGCGAGAGCCCTGACGATGGCCGCGCCTGACCCGTCCCCTTCGGCATGCAGGATGCGCCTTCTGCCATGGGCGGCCTCCAGCCCGAAGACGAGCCTGCCTTCGGCATCCCGGTCGAAGCGCACTCCCGCCCGCTCCAGCGCCTCGATGACGGCGGGGGCGGCGGAAACGATCTCTGCGGCCATTTCCGCGTCGCAGAGGCCGTCGCCTGCGGCGAGCGTATCGGCAAGATGCAGCGCGGCGTTATCGTCCGGCCCGAGACTGGCGGCAATGCCGCCCTGCGCCCAGGCGCTGGAGGTCTCGCCGCCCAGAACGCCGCGTGTGAGAAGCAGCACGGGCTGCGGCGCAAGCGTCAGCGCCGCCATCAGGCCCGCAATGCCGCTGCCGACAATGACCGTCCAGCCCGTATGCGACGGGAGGCGTTCGCTCATACTTCCAGCATCCTTTCCACGGCGCGGCGGGCGGCGACAGCGATGGCCGGGTCGACCGTCACTTCGTGGCGGTTTTCCTCAAGGGCCGTGCGGATATTGCCAAGCGTGATGCGTTTCATATGCGGGCAGAGATTGCAGGGGCGGATGAATTCGACATCCGGGTGATGCACGGCGACATTGTCGCTCATCGAACATTCCGTCAAAAGCACCACGCGAGCAGGTCGTTCCCGGCCGACATAATCCGACATGACGGCGGTGGAGCCGGAAAAATCCGCAGCCTCGACGACATCGGGCGGACATTCCGGATGCGCCAGCACGGTGACGCCCGGATAGCTTTCGCGCAATTCGCGAATATCATCGGCGGTGAAAAGCTCGTGCACTTCGCAATGGCCGCGCCATGCGATCAGTTCGACATTGGTTTCCCGCGCCACGTTTTTCGCCAGATATTCATCCGGCAACATCAGCACGCGCGGTACGCCGAGCGATTCCACCACCTGACGGGCATTGCCAGAGGTGCAGCAGATATCAGATGCCGCCTTCACCGCGGCGGAGGTGTTCACGTAGGTCACGACCGGAACGCCGGGATAGGCCTTGCGCAGAAGCGCGATGTCCTCGGGTGTGATGGAATCGGCCAGCGAACAGCCGGCGGCCATATCCGGAATGAGCACGGTTTTCTCCGGATTGAGCAGTTTCGCCGTCTCGGCCATGAAATGCACCCCAGCCAGAACGATGACATCCGCCTCAACCTCCATCGCCTTGCGGGCAAGGGCAAGGCTGTCGCCAACGATATCGGCGACGCCGTGGAAGATTTCCGGTGTCTGGTAGTTGTGGGCGAGGATGACGGCATTGCGCTTGCGCTTCAGCTCGAGGATCGCTTCCACATCGTCCTGAAAGCCCATCCATTCGGCCTTGGGAATGACGCGGGCAACGCGGTCGTAAAGGCTTGCGGCGGAAATCTGCTCGTTCACGGTGCTCTCCCATTTATACTCTTTTTGAGTATATCTAGGGCAAAGACATATTCTCATTGTGAGCATATGTCAATTGCGGGAGAGTGGCAGTTTCGTTCCGGAAAGGGCGCGTTCATCGAGAACGGTCTGGCGGAAGCGGAAGAGCTTTGCCGGGCGGCCGCCGGTTTCGGTCGCCATCTCGCCGGTCTCTTCCACCAGTTGCTGCTGTTCGATCAGCCGGCGGAAGTTCTGCTTGTGCAGCGTCAGCCCGGCCAGCGCCTCGATGGCGCGCTGTAGCTGCAGGAGTGTAAAGGCGTCGGCCATCAGTTCGAACACCACGGGGCGATATTTGATCTTGGCCCGCAGACGCGCGATGCCGGTGGCAAGGATGCGGCGGTGATCGGCAAACATCGGCCTGCCGAAATTGATCTGCGGTTCGCCTTGCGCCTCTTCGACCAGCCCGGCTTCATACAGCAACTCGTAACGCTGCAGGGTCAATTCCTCGTTCCAGCCGCCGCCATCGAGGCCGAAGGTGAAATCGGCCCGCAAATGGCGCTGGCTTTTCGAGGCGGGATCGGAATCCGCCCAGGCGCGCAGCCTGTCGATGATGCTGTCCAGAACTTCCGGGCGCCCCTGACGGTGATCCTCCCAGGGAAAATATTCGTACCAGCCGTGCCAAAGCGGGCGTTTGCCGCCGGAGGCTTCCTGTTCGCGAACCAGCCCGAGATAACCGATGGAGATGGTTCTACCACCTAAAATGTCGTTGTTGCGGTCGCGATCGGCGAAAGTATAGAGCTGTTCGAGATAACCGACGGGGTGATGGGTCTGTTCGTGAATCCATTCCCGCAAGCCGCTCTGGAGGGTTCTGTGCCCGAATTCGAACGGTCCCGACGGAAGCGCTGCACCTTCCCGAACGGTCATGACCCGCGGCTCCTCCGTGGTGATGGCGGTGACGACGGCGATGAGTTCGGCATGGGCAAGCCCGATGGTCACGGCGGCTCCTCTGGTCGTTGGCGCAAGATCAATCTTCTTTGGCACAGGAAGGTTGCTTCGCCAACATGGCGGCAGAAAAGGGTTGTCGATAAATAGTCTCACTGAAAACGGGGCGCCATCAGACAAAAGGATGAATTCTTGTGGTTAGTCGTCCGTCATCTGATATGTTACAGACCCGCACGAGCATTTCAGACTGTAGAAGGCCGATGTTGGAGAACGTATCTCTCGAAGAGACACTTGTGGGTTATTATACCTGGAACATCGGGCAAAACCTGATTTACCTCGATGCCGTGGCGGCCCGCCTGCGCGAATTCTCCCCGGAAAAAGCCGCTTGCGGCATTCCGGTCGAAGATTTCATCGCGCAGATAGAAAGCGGCTCGCGCGCACGCGTCGCCAAGGCGGTCTACAATTCGCTGACAAATGGCGTGTTCTATGATCAGGAATATCGCATTCAGCTCAAATCTGGCGGCTTCCGCTGGTTGCGGACAACGGGGCGGGTGATCCTGGACAGCGACCAGCTTCCGATCATGGCCATGGGCACGGTGCGGGATGTCAGTGCGGGCAAGATTTTATTGATGTGATAAGCGGCGGACCGCTTCGCGGGGCGGCGGCCGATCGATTTTAATTTGTTCATTGTTTTGATGTTGCGGTGACATGGTCCGGCAGATCGCAATTTTGCTGTTTCAGATCGTCCTGGCCATTGGCCTCGGCATAGCCGGCATCCGCATCGCCTCGCTCGTCAATGGTGAGGAAACATCGGCGCCATCAGGTCTTGCGGCCAATACGGAACTGCTTTGGACGACCTCGCCGGTGCGGGTCGATCCGCGTAGCCAAAATTACGAGCGCATTCCGACGCCTCCCGATCTTTATCCGCTGAAAATGCATGCGGACCAGCGCCTGCGCGTCATCTCCAGCAGCCGCTTCACATTCAAGGGCAAGGAGTTCCGCCTCGCCGGCGTGGAGGATGTCGAACGCAACCGCGTCTGCACCGGCCCCGACGGCCGCCGTTACGCCTGCGGCCTCAACGCCTTCAAAGCGCTGGAGAACCGGCTACGCGGCAGATATCTCGAATGTCGGACGATGGAGGAAGGTGATGCCGGCGGTTCCGTGGAGTGCCGGATCAACGGGCAGGATGTGCGAGCGCTGCTGCAATAGGCGATCGGGTCGAACGGCTTGCGAGATGCGCGACAGCGACTGGCAGAAGAGAAGATATTTTTTGTCTGGGAAGATTTGGTGGAGCTAAGCGGGATCGAACCGCTGACCTCTTGCATGCCATGCAAGCGCTCTCCCAGCTGAGCTATAGCCCCATAAGGGTTCCGGCATTTCTTCCGGTTCCGGGAACCGAAGCGGTTGTTGTTCCGTTCGGTGGCGGCTTACTACTGCGGCTTTCCGACGAGTGCAAGCATAAAAAACGGCCCGGCGTCATTTTTTTGTCGTCGGGCCGAATTATCAAGTAAAATCAAGCTTCTTCGTCGTCGCCCGATACGCCGATGATGCCGGACATGTCGTCGTCGTCATCTTCGTCGTCGGTTTCGAGGAAGGTGTCGTCGTCATCGTCGATTTCGACGTCATCGTCGTCGCCGAGATCCGGGATATCGTCGCCGTTGTTGTCGCCATCGGCATCTTCCAGCGAGACGAGTTCGACTTCCGTGTTTTCGGTATCGACTTCCGCCACTTCCTCTTCTTCAGCCTGCTCCATCTTGGCCTGGGCGGTGCTTTCCTCGAAGAAGGAGAGCGGCCAGGACTTGCCGGTGTAGGGAGAAACGACCGGATCGCGGTTCAGATCGTAGAACTTCTTGCCGGTATCGGGGTCTGTGCGCTTGGTACCAAGTTCCGCTTTTGCCACTGTCTAAGCCTCAAATTGTCGAATGAGTTTCGGTGTGTACGCCGTAAAACCGGCATAGACGGTAAAATTTATAGCCGGTCCCCTTAATCGTTGCGCTCTTTCGTGTCAAAGACAAACTTCGGGTGCCGCCTGCCTTGGCGCAACCCCTATGCGGGGATGCTGATATAAATAGGAAGGTGTTGCGCACTCTATTATATGAATGACGAATGCACAGGCGGAAAGCTTCATGACCTTCACGATCGCCATAGACGGGCCGGCTGCGGCGGGCAAAGGAACCCTGTCGCGCAGGATTGCCGAGACCTATGGTTTCCACCATCTCGATACCGGGCTGACCTACAGGGCGACCGCCAAGGCGCTTCTGGATGCCGGCCTGCCGCTCGATGATGAGGCCGTGGCGGAAAAGATCGCGCTGGAAGTCGATCTTGCGGGGCTCGATCGCGCCGTTCTTTCCCGGCACGATATTGGCGAGGCCGCATCCAAAATCGCGGTGATGACGCCGGTGAGGCGCGCGCTCGTGAAGGCGCAGCAGCTTTTTGCGGCAAAGGAGCCGGGCACTGTGCTCGACGGCCGTGACATCGGCACGGTGGTATGCCCTGAGGCGCCGGTGAAGCTTTACGTTACGGCCTCTGCGGACGTGCGGGCGCGACGCCGTTACGATGAAATTCTGGCCAATGGCGGCAGCGGCGATTATGATGCCATTTTCGCTGAAGTGAAAAAACGCGACGAGCGCGACATGGGCCGCGCCGACAGCCCGTTGAAGCCGGCTGAAGACGCGCACTTGCTAGATACGTCGGAAATGAGTATAGAGGCGGCGTTTCAGGCCGCGCGGACGATCATTGACGCCGCCCTGAAGAGATAGGTTTTTCGCGGAACGGCTTCCTGCCGTCCGCGTTTAGTCCGGAATTGCCCGAAGACATGTCCTTGCGCCGGAAAGCCTTTTTAAAAGGCGGGCATGGGGTCGGGTATCAACAACACTAGCCCACCGGCGCTTTTGTATTCGCCATAGCGCGGATGCAATCAGGAGATTTCATGTCAGTATCTACCCCCACGCGCGAAGATTTCGCAGCGCTTCTCGAAGAATCCTTTGCCTCCAACGATCTTGCCGAAGGCTATGTTGCCAAGGGTATCGTAACGGCAATCGAGAAGGACGTTGCCATCGTCGACGTCGGCCTCAAGGTTGAAGGCCGCGTACCGTTGAAGGAATTCGGCGCGAAGTCCAAGGACGGCACGCTGAAGGTCGGCGACGAAGTCGAAGTTTACGTCGAGCGCATCGAAAACGCTCTCGGCGAAGCCGTTCTGTCGCGCGAGAAGGCTCGCCGCGAAGAAAGCTGGGTCAAGCTCGAAGCCAAGTTCGAAGCTGGCGAGCGCGTCGAAGGCGTTATCTTCAACCAGGTCAAGGGTGGTTTCACCGTCGATCTGGACGGCGCTGTTGCCTTCCTGCCGCGTTCGCAGGTCGACATCCGTCCGATCCGCGACGTTACCCCGCTGATGCACAACCCGCAGCCCTTCGAAATCCTCAAGATGGACAAGCGTCGCGGCAACATCGTTGTTTCGCGCCGTACGGTTCTCGAAGAGTCGCGTGCCGAGCAGCGTTCTGAAATCGTTCAGAACCTCGAAGAAGGCCAGGTTGTTGACGGCGTCGTCAAGAACATCACCGATTACGGTGCGTTCGTTGACCTCGGCGGCATCGACGGCCTGCTGCACGTTACCGACATGGCATGGCGCCGCGTCAACCATCCGTCGGAAATCCTCAACATTGGCCAGCAGGTCAAGGTTCAGATCATCCGCATCAACCAGGAAACCCACCGTATCTCGCTCGGCATGAAGCAGCTCGAGTCCGATCCGTGGGATGGCATCTCCGCCAAGTACCCGGTTGGCAAGAAGATCTCCGGTACCGTCACGAACATCACCGACTACGGTGCATTCGTCGAGCTGGAGCCGGGCATCGAAGGCCTGATCCACATTTCCGAAATGTCCTGGACCAAGAAGAACGTACACCCCGGCAAGATCCTGTCCACGAGCCAGGAAGTTGACGTTGTCGTTCTCGAAGTCGATCCGTCCAAGCGCCGTATCTCGCTCGGTCTCAAGCAGACGCTTGAAAACCCGTGGCAGGCATTCGCTTACAGCCATCCGGCTGGCACGGAAGTCGAAGGCGAAGTCAAGAACAAGACCGAATTCGGCCTGTTCATTGGCCTCGAAGGCGATGTCGACGGCATGGTTCACCTGTCGGACCTCGACTGGAACCGTCCGGGCGAGCAGGTCATCGAAGAGTACAACAAGGGTGACGTCGTCAAGGCTGTCGTTCTCGACGTTGACGTTGAGAAGGAACGCATCTCGCTCGGCATCAAGCAGCTCGGCAAGGACGCTGTCGGCGAAGCCGCTTCTTCCGGCGACCTGCGCAAGAACGCAGTCGTTTCCGCTGAAGTCATCGGCGTCAACGATGGCGGCATCGAAGTGAAGCTCGTCAACCACGAAGACCTCACCTCGTTCATCCGTCGCGCTGACCTTTCCCGTGACCGCGACGAGCAGCGCCCCGAGCGCTTCTCGGTTGGCCAGGTTGTCGACGCCCGCGTCGTCAACTTCTCGAAGAAGGACCGCAAGGTCATGCTTTCGATCAAGGCTCTGGAAATCGCTGAAGAGAAGGAAGCCGTCGCACAGTTCGGTTCGTCCGACTCGGGCGCTTCGCTCGGCGACATTCTCGGCGCGGCTCTGAAGAACCGCGGCGAATAATCGCTTCGATCCTTTGAAATGAAGAACCCGCCGGAATTTTCCGGCGGGTTTTTTATTGGTTTCAGTTCGCACCGGCGAACGGGCAGCGGCGCGTTTCTCAGAGCATGCCGCTCATCTTCAGATAATAATTTTCCGCGCTGTCGTCGGAAGCCACCGCTGTCGGGCTTTCCTGCGTGTCGATCCCGTCATTGGCGGCGATGCGCTCTTCTTTTTCGTCCTGACCGTCGGAATTATCAGCGCCGGCTTCGGCCTCGCCGTCCGTCTCATCCTCGGAAAACGGGCCGCCTCCGCGCGGCGGCGTTTCCGATTCATAGTCCTCATCCGCCGGCGGATAGGCGACGAGCGGCAGCGGTGTTCCGTCTTTTACCAGAGCAGCGGCGATCAACGATTGCGAAGCCGATTGCTCCAGCATCGCCATCCTCGCTTCCGGGTCCAGCATGGCCCGAGGCAGCGGCTGGGCTTCGGGGCGAGGGGTCGCCGTTTCCGTTTCTTCACCCGAGGGGCGGGCTGCGGCTGTTGCGAGGGTCGGTTTTTCGGCGGGCTGATCGTCGGACGGTTGCTGCGCAACACCCTGCGGCGCGGGCGGAGGCTCTTGCGTGCCGGTCGGCTTGAGCGGAAGTTTGCCGGCAGTGGCGGCAAGCAGCAGGCTGTTCACGGTCTCCGCGTCGTCTGCGAACAAACCGGATGGCGTGGTAAGGCCCGTGCGGATTTCTTTCTGCTCCGGTTTCATCGTCTCCCGATGCGGAAGGGCAGGGCGGGCTTCGCCGGTTTCGGCGCGGAGCGGATTTGCCGGGCGGGCCTCGGCCGATACTTCCTTCATCACGCTGCCGGTTTGTGGCGGCAGCGGACGTGCCGTGTTTTCGGCTCTTCCATCCGGCCTTGCGGCATTGGTCGGCGTATCATGTGTGTCGGCAGTCGGGGTGGAAAGCGTGGGCCGGGGGTCCAGTTGCGCCGTCAGCGCCGCCACCGTTGCTTTCATCGCTGCGCCACTGAGGGCGAGCGGCCCGATGAGCAGCGGCAGGAGCCGGCTGACGGTCGCGGAATTTGCCGCCTGCGCTGTCGCGGCCGAAGAAGGGCGCGCTTCCGCATTCTGGCTCTCTGCGTTCTGCTGTTTCGGCTGGGCCGATTGTGCGGGGGCGGGATTGGAGGAATTGTTCTGCTGATAGGAGGAAACCACCGCCTTTGCCGCAAGGTCCGTTCCCTTGTAACGGGAAAGCTCGATCAGCAGCGCGAGGCGGGCAGCATCCGGTCCGGTCGGCTGTTTCAGGATTTCGGCAAGCATCGAAAGGGTCAGGCCCTGCAGGGCCTTGCCGACCTGCTGTTCCAGCGCCAGTCGTTGTGGCGCCGGCATCGTGCGGAGGGCCTCCGTCAGCCGCGTCACATAGGTCTCTATGGCTTCGCCATCCCGCCGGGGCAAGTTCATCAGCTTGCCGAGCGCTTCCGCGAGAACGGCGGTACTGCGCGAGAGCTGAAATTCGCTGGTGAGGGAGGCAATTGCCGCGCGGGCAAAAAGGCTGCTGTTTTCAGGGGCGGGAATGTTCGGTTGCGGCGGTGCAGCCTCTTTCACCTGCTCGCGCGGTGTCAGTGAAACCGTGGTTCCATAAGCGGCATCGGTTGCCGCAATTTTCGGTACAGGCGGTAACATGCTGCGCTCCGTTTCTATCGGTGACCGCCGCTGGCTGCGAAAGGGCCAATCCCCATTGGCTCTGTGATCCGCATCTGGCTTGAATGTTGAAAAATCGCCGCGCCGGTGATGGACAGGTGTCATCTCGCCCGCTCATGCGGGAGCGCCGTATACGCCTCTGGCCGCAATGCCGGTTGCAGCGCATACAGAATCATCGAGCTCAATCTTGGCTTGCAGATATTAAGATTTGGCTAACCAACGAATTGCGCGCCCGGTCAGGGCGAAACGCCGATGAACATGCGGTAAAGGCCGTTATCGTCGGAATTGACCGAGGAAATATGGTCGGGATCGCTGGGCGCCGTCTCAAAAGCTTCCGGCGGCATGGCATCGAGCCAGCTTGCCTTGGGAAGATTTCGATCCGGTTGAATGTTGACGGGGTCGATGGGGCTGTCTTCCTCAGCGGGCGCGGTGAAGGCCGCATCATCCGGAACGAGCGTCGGGGCGGCCATGGATAGCAGCGCCTGCGCGGCATTGGGTTCTGTGTCGTAAACGGCGCTGCCGGATAGGCTGGAAATATCGGTCATGTCTGAACTCACATCATGTTTCGCTCAAGTGACGATCGGAAGCGGCAATCATGCCGCCTTTTTCTTCAGCAGTTCATAAAGGCCATTGTCGTCGATCGAGATCGGCAAAATGGCGTTGCGGGTGTCTTCGACAAGCGCCTGCGCATCGAGCAGTTTTTCGCCGTCGTCTTTCGCATCGGCCGGATTGGTGGCTGCGTCTGTCTCCGCAGGTTCATTTTCGTTTTCCGCCGGGGCGGCTTGCTCAGCCGGCACAGCCGCAAGCACGGCGATCAGCGCCGTTTCCGACGATGTGTCGGCTGCCGCCTGCGGGTCGACGCTTTCCGTTTTTTCGTCGCCGGAAGCATCGATATGCTCCTTCACGACGTCCTGAAGCTCCTGCACGTCTTCAAGCTTGCCCTGCGCATCGCGCGCCTGGATATCCTGTTCCCGCTCGGCCTTCACCTCGGCATCGTTGATTTCGCCAATGCGATCTCTGCCGCGTTCGGCCTGCAACTCTTCCCTGGTTTTCGGATCGGCGACATCTTCGAGACGCTGAATGACCTTCAGGGTTTCACGCGTCATGAAGCGGGTGCCCTGCGCCTGTTCGTCCAGGGCCTCCTTCACGGCGCGCGCCTCATCGCCATAGGGGTTGGCGATGGCGGAGATCATCTGCCGGGCGGAGACGCCGAGTTGTTTGAGGCCGGTCGATTCTTCCAGATCGTCGACATTTTTCGGCAGGGTCGCGCGCGCCGCCATGATGGCTTTCGACATCTGCTCGCCGAAATCCTCTTCCGTGCCTGTGAGGCCTGCACCCTTCGCGATGCGGGCGGCAAGGGTGGCCATGGGATCGGTCTTGCTGTTGACGCCATTGTTCAGCACGTCCACGACCTCAGCCTCTGAAACGCCGAAGGATTTCAGGGAAATTTTCGTGGCTTTCCCCTGCGCATCGGTTTTTTCGAAGCTGTCGGTCAGGGTCAGCGCATCCTGAAGCCTTCGCGCGAAGGAAAAGCTCGATTCGTCCTTTTCCTGTGTGATGCCCAGCGCGGAGGAAAAACGGGAGACGAGCGAGGCGAAGGCATCGGCATCGGGTTTCATGACGCCGAAGAGATAGGCGCTTATCTTCTCATTGGCGGCGCGCTGGCTTTCGTCTGGCTGCGGGGTCGTCTTGACCGCATCGTCCTTTTTGGTGCCGTTGGCCTTTTCCTGCTCTTCGCGCTGGCGTTCCTCGATGGTTTGGACCATCGAGCGCATGAGGTCGCTGACTGCAATGCCCGCCGTCTGCTGTAGCGGAGTAATCATCCCTCGAAGTCCCCGGCCGCCAAAGTTGCGGCCGAGAATAGGCAATTCTGGTAAATCAGTGCTTAAACCAGATGCGGGCTCGCTCAGCTATGGGCGAAAATATCGGTTTCTTCCCAGCCGAGGAGGTCGAGCTTCGCGCGGGTCGGCAGAAAGGCGAAGCAGGCGTCGGCATGGTCGAGGCGGCCGTCACGCACGAGGCGCCCTGTCAACTTGTCGCGCAGCGCGTGCAGGTGCAGCACGTCGGAGGCGGCATATTCGAGCTGCGCCGGCGACAGGGTCTCGGCAGCCCAGTCGGAAGATTGCTGGGCCTTGGAAATATCGACTTCCAGCATTTCCTTGAGGTTGTCCTTCAGCCCATGCCGGTCCGTATAGGTACGGGTCAGCCGCGAGGCAATCTTGGTGCAGAAGACCGGCGTGGTGGTCACGCCGAAGGTGTGGAACAGGACGGCGATATCGAAACGGCCATAGTGAAAGATTTTCTGGCGGGCGGGGTCGGCAAGCATCCGCACGAGGTTCGGAGCTTGTCTCTGGCCGGCGGCGATGCGAATGACGTCCGCCGTGCCGTCGCCCGGCGAAAGCTGAACGACGCAGAGGCGGTCGCGGCGCGGCACCAGTCCCAGCGTTTCCGTATCGATTGCGATGGCGCCGGTGTAACGCGCGGCATCTTCGGCGGAAATATCGCCTTCGTGGTAACGGATGGGTGCTGCCATGTCCTGCTCCAGAAATTCCAGTTTCCTGCTCCGGCTATAACGGAAAGAGCGGCGGGACGATACCGTTTTATCGGCTTGTCCAGTGCGCCACGCCGCATGCCCTTGGCACTTGCCTTTGCGAAAGCCCCCGGGTTAGGGTCGGGAAATCCTTTCCTGACAAATCGCATGAATTCCCGATGACAAAGAAAATCTATCTCGCCGGACCGGAAGTATTCCTCCCGAACGCGCGCGAAATGCTCGACATCAAGGCCTCGCTGGCGCGGGAAGCCGGTTTCACGCCGCTTTCGCCGGGCGATCTGCAAATTCCGCCGGCGGACACCAGGGTCGGTCACGGCTGCAACATCAATGCCGTCGATGAGCGGATGATGCTGGAAGCGGATGCGGTGATTGCCAATCTCACGCCGTTTCGCGGGATCGCCGCCGATACGGGAACCAGCTATGAGCTGGGCTTCATGTGCGCGCTGGGCAAGCCGGTTTTCGCCTATACCAATGTCGCGGCCAATCACTTCACCCGCATCAAGGCGCATTATGGCGGCGTCGCCACCCTGGATGAAACGGGCCGTTATCGCGGGCCGGACGGGCTGTCGATCGAGAATTTCGACATGGTCGACAATCTCATGCTGCATGGCGGGATTTTGCGGCGCGGCGGCGTCATCATCGTTGGCGATGCTCCCGAAGAGGCTTTGTATACGGATCTCGAGGCCTACAGGCGCTGTCTTACGGCGGCGGCCGAAAAGTTACTGACACCGATTGACCCTGAAAAAACCAATAGAGTGGAGGCATCATCATGAGCGGAACCATCCTCATCACCGGCGCGACATCCGGCTTCGGACAGGCCACGGCGCGGCGCTTCGTCAAGGAGGGCTGGAAGGTCATCGGCACGGGCCGGCGGGCGGAACGGCTGGAGGCGCTTTCAGCCGAGCTCGGTCCCGCCTTTCATGGCCTCGCCTTCGACATCACCGACGAGGAGGCGACAGGCAAGGCGCTGTCCGGATTGCCGGAAAGCTTCCGGGATATCGACGTTCTCGTCAACAATGCCGGCCTCGCACTCGGCACCGCGCCCGCACCGCAGGTGCCCTTGAAAGACTGGCAGACCATGGTGGACACCAACATCACCGGTCTCCTGAACATCACCCACCATCTGCTGCCGACGCTGATCGGGCGCAAGGGTATTGTCGTCAACCTCTCGTCAGTGGCCGCGCATTACCCCTATACGGGCGGCAATGTGTATGGCGGTACCAAAGCGTTCCTGCGGCAGTTTTCGCTCGGCCTGCGTTCCGACCTGCATGGCAAGGGCGTGCGGGTGACATCCATCGAGCCTGGCATGTGCGAAACGGAATTTACGCTGGTGCGCACCGGCGGCAATCAGGAAGCCTCGGACAATCTCTACAAGGGCGTCAATCCGATCACGGCGGAGGATATTGCCAACACCATCCACTGGGTTGCCTCGCAGCCGAAGCATATCAACATCAACAGCCTCGAACTCATGCCGGTCAACCAGTCCTTCGCCGGTTTCCAGGTCTATCGGGAAAGCTGATGTCTCGCGATTTTAGGGAGTGCTGAAAAACAGGGCAGGAATTTGCGAGCTATGCAAAAACGCAATGCTGCATTGCGAGACTTGCTCTGTTAAAAATCGCAGAAGCCGCTATATTCAAATCATCGAAGCGATGCACTCCTCCTCCCAGCGTTGCTCGATGTGGATCGGTGGTACTCCTCCTCCCAATCACCGATCAAGTTTGAAGCCTGCCGCACCTCCTCCCGCGGCAGGCTTTTTCCTTTTCTGGGCATCTATTCCTTGAATATTTTGGGCTGTCGACTTTCAGCGCACCGGATCGGTGCCGAAGACGGTCCGCGGTCTCCCCTTGGATTTCCGGGGGATTTTGAATTTCTGCGTCAAGGCAACGAGCGTTGAAATCAGGCGTGCGTCGATCACATTTTCGTTATGTCTAGATAAATTTGCACAGTTTTGTGGTGACGTGCCCTGCCGGGCCATTGCCTACCCCCCGCCCTGTGTTTAAGCATGAGCAAAAGAACGCTTGGGAGGTTGCCGGCACGCCTGTGTCTGCGGCCCGAAAGCGGCGGGGAGAGAATGGCAGACTTTCAAGAGGCGCTGAAGCGGTTTCAGCCGATCGCGGTTTCATCGATCGCTGAAGACGAGCTCAGGTTGCGACTACGCGGCCTGCAGGCGCGAATGATCCAGCAAAATATCAAGGCGGTCTGGCTCGATGCATCATCGTCGCTGACCTATTATACCGGCCTGTCGCTTGGTCTTTCCGAGCGCATTCATGGCGCCCTGGTGCCGGCGGAAGGCGTGCCGGTCTATGTCAGCCCGACCTTCGAGGAGCCCAAACTTCAGACGCTCATCCGCATTGCGGGTGAGGTTGCCGTCTGGGAGGAGGATGAAAGCCCCTTCGACCTGATGGCAAGGCGCATTGAGGCGCTGGCCTGTCCCGGCCATCTTGTCGCCATCGATCCCGCCACCCCCTTCGTCTTCGCATCGGCCCTCATGCAGCGTCTTGAAGGGCGCATCATTTCCGCCCAGCCGATGATCGTCGCCCAGCGGCAGGTCAAATCCGCAGCCGAGATCGCCATCATCCAGAGGGCGATGGACGCGAGCTACGGCGTGCAGAAGGCCGTGTTCGAGACGCTGCGTCCCGGCGTTTCCACCACGGAAGTCGCTGATTTTGTTAATGCGGCTCATATCGCCCTTGGCCTGAAGCCGCTTTTCGTGGCGGTGCAGTTCGGCGAGGCGACGGCCTATCCGCATGGCGTGCCCCATGCGCAGACGCTCAGCGAAGGCGATATGGTGCTGGTCGATCTTGGCGGCATTCTTCACGGCTATCGTTCCGATATCACCCGCACCTATGTCTTCGGCAAACCGACGGAACGGCAGCGTTTCCTCTGGAACGCCGAGCGCGACGCGCAGGCGGCGGCCTTTGCCGCAGCCAAAGTCGGCGCTGCCTGCTCGGATGTGGACAGGGCCGCGCGCGACAGCCTGGTAGCGGCCGGCTTCGGCCCGGATTATCAGCTTCCCGGCCTGCCGCACCGCACCGGGCACGGGCTTGGGCTGGATATTCACGAAGAACCCTATATCGTTGCAGGAAATGCCACGGCGCTGGAGCCGGGCATGTGTTTTTCCATCGAGCCGATGCTGTGCGTTTATGGCGAATGCGGCGTCCGTCTCGAGGATATAGCCTATATGACGGAGGCGGGACCGCGCTGGTTCTGCCCACCGGAGAAGAACCTCGACCGGTTGTTTCAGCCGGTCGCCGGGTAATTGGTCGGGAGGCAAAGGACCGAACGGCGATAGGGGTGATCCCATGTCGCTGCTGACCAGAAGAGGTAGGCCCCCGGACGGGGCCGCAGGAACTCAGAAAAAGAGGGAAAGGACCACCAGATGAAAACGCTGACCCGCAGTTTGCTTATCGCCTCTGCGATTGCGATCACTTCCGCCATGCCCGCCATGGCGAAGACCTTCGTTTATTGCTCCGAGGCATCGCCGGAAGGCTTCGATCCGTCGCCTTATACCGCAGGCGGCACCTTCGACGCTTCCGCGCATCCGGTCTACAACCGTCTGACGGCGTTCAAGAAGGGCACGACCGAAGTAGAGCCGGGCCTTGCGGAAAAGTGGGACGTTTCCAAGGATGGTCTCGAATACACTTTCCACCTGCGCAAGGGCGTCAAGTGGCACTCCAACGACAAGTTCACGCCGAGCCGCGAATTCAACGCTGACGACGTGATCTTCAGCTACAACCGCCAGGGCGACGCGAAGAATCCGTGGAACCAGTATATCGCAGGCATCACCTACGAATATTACAACTCCATGGAAATGCCGTCCCTGATCAAGGAAATCGTCAAGGTCGACGATTACACGGTCAAGTTCGTGCTGACCCGCCCGGAAGCGCCGTTCCTCGCCAATATCGCCATGCCTTTCGCTTCGATCGTGTCGAAGGAATATGCCGATACGCTTGAGAAGGCCGGCACCAAGGAAGACTTCAACAACCTGCCGATCGGCACGGGTCCGTTCAAGTTCGTCGCCTACCAGAAGGACGCGGTCATCCGCTATCAGAAGAATGCCGACTACTGGGGTGAAGCCCCGAAGATCGACGACCTGATCTTCGCGATCACGCCTGACGCCGCCGTTCGCCTGCAGAAGCTGAAGGCCGGCGAATGCCACCTGATGCCTTATCCGGCTCCGGCTGACCTCGCCACCATCCGCGCCGACAAGAACCTCAAGCTCGATGAACAGCCGGGCCTGAACGTCGCTTACTTCGCCTACAACACGACCGTTGCACCTTTCGACAAGCCGGAAGTGCGCAAGGCGCTGAACATGGCGATGAACAAGCAGGCGATCATCGACGCCGTGTTCCAGGGTGCAGGCCAGGTTGCCAAGAATCCGATCCCGCCGACCATGTGGTCCTACAACGACAGCATCAAGGACGATGCTTACGATCCGGAAGCAGCCAAGAAGGCTCTCGAAGCCGCTGGCGTCAAGGATCTGTCTATGAAGATCTGGGCAATGCCGGTTCAGCGTCCGTACATGCCTAATGCCCGTCGCACCGCCGAGCTGATCCAGTCGGATTTTGCGAAGGTCGGCGTCAAGGCTGAGATCGTCTCCTTCGAATGGGGTGAATATCTCAAGAAGTCCACCGAAACGAAGCGCGACGGCGCCGTCATCCTCGGCTGGACCGGCGACAACGGTGACCCGGACAACTTCCTCAGCGTTCTCCTGTCCTGCGCCGCAACCGGTGAAGGCGGTGCGAACCGTGCACAGTGGTGCAACAAGGAGTTCTCGGACCTGCTCGCCAAGGCAAAGCAGACCACCGACGTTGCAGAGCGCACCAAGCTTTATGAGCAGGCCCAGGTAATCTTCAAGGAACAGGCTCCGTGGGCGACGCTTGCGCACTCCACGCAGTTCGTTCCCATGTCCGCCAAGGTTTCCGGTTTCACCATGAGCCCGCTTGGCGACTTCACCTTCGAAAACGTCGACATCGCGGAGTAATCCCCGAACAACCGGACGCGCGGAAGAACCCTGTTCTTCCGCGCGTCTTTTCAGGAAAAAACCATGATCCGGTTCATTCTCGGCAAACTTCTCTATCTCGTTCCGACCTTCCTCGGGATTACCATCGTCGCCTTCGCCTTCGTGCGCGTCCTGCCGGGCGATCCCGTGCTGCTGATGGCGGGCGAGCGTGGTATTTCGCCCGAACGGCATGCGCAGCTTGCCGAACAGCTCGGTTTTGCTCAGCCCATCTGGCAGCAATATCTCCATTTCCTCGGACGGCTGCTTCAGGGCGATCTCGGCAATTCGCTGGTCACCAAGAAGCCGGTTCTCACCGAGTTCCTGTCGCTCTTTCCCGCGACGGTCGAGCTTGGTCTCGTTGCCATCATCATCGCAACGCTGATTGGCGTTCCGGTCGGCGTGATCGCCGCCATTCGTCGTGGCTCCTGGTTCGACCAGATTTCCATGACGACGGCGCTCGTCGGCTTCTCCATGCCGATCTTCTGGTGGGGGCTGCTGCTCATCATCATGTTCTCCGGTATCCTGCAATGGACGCCGGTGTCAGGCCGAATCTCGCTGATGTATTTCTTCCCCTCCGTTACCGGTTTCATGCTGATCGACAGCCTGATTTCGGGACAGAAGGGCGCGTTTGCCTCGGCGTTTTCGCATCTTATCCTGCCCTCGGTGGTGCTTGCCACCATTCCGCTTGCCGTCATTGCGCGCCAGACGCGCTCGGCCATGCTTGAAGTTCTCGGTGAGGATTATGTGCGCACGGCCCGCGCAAAGGGCATGTCGCCTTCGCGCGTCGTTGGCATTCATGCGCTGCGCAACGCCATGATCCCTGTCATCACCACTATCGGTCTCCAGATCGGCGTGCTGATGGCGGGTGCCATTCTGACAGAAACCATCTTTTCCTGGCCGGGTATCGGCAAGTGGATGATCGATTCCATCTCGCGCCGCGACTATCCGGTCGTGCAGAGCGGCCTGCTGTTGATTGCGGGCCTGGTGATGATCGTCAACCTGCTCGTCGATTTGACCTACGGCCTCATCAATCCAAGGATCCGTCACAAATGAGCGATGTGACCACAGCTCCGGTCGTCAGGCTTTCTGACGCCGCCATCCGCCGCCGGATGATCGCCGATTTCTGGTTTTATTTTCGCCAGAACCGTGGTGCCGTCATTGGCCTTGCTGTCTTCATCCTGTTGGTGCTTGTCGCGGTGTTTGCGCCGCTCATCGCGCCGCATGATCCAACACAGCAATATCGCGACGCCCTGCTCGTGCCGCCGGTCTGGCAGGAAGGCGGCCGCGCTGGCTTCTTCTTCGGCACGGACGCCGTCGGGCGTGACATGTTGTCCCGCCTGATCTACGGCGCGCAATATTCGCTGTTCATTGGCATCGTTGTCGTTTCTATCGCGCTCGTCGGCGGTATCGTCATCGGTCTCATTGCCGGCTTTTTCGGCGGTTGGGTCGATTCCGTCATCATGCGCGTCATGGACGTCATCCTGGCGTTTCCATCTCTGCTTCTGGCGCTGGTGCTTGTCGCGATCCTTGGGCCGGGCCTCACCAACGCGATGATCGCCATTGCCATCGTCTATCAGCCGCATTTTGCCCGTCTGACGCGCGCTGCCGTCATGAGCGAGCTCAGGCGTGAATATGTCACGGCCGCGCGCGTGGCCGGTGCCGGCAATCTGCGGCTGATGTTCAAGACCATCCTGCCGAACTGCCTTGCGCCGCTGATCGTGCAGGCAACGCTTTCGTTCTCCTCTGCGGTTCTCGATGCGGCTGCACTCGGCTTCCTCGGCATGGGCGCGCAGCCGCCCGCTTCCGAATGGGGCACGATGCTGGCGGAAGCGCGTGAATTCATCCTGCGCGCCTGGTGGGTCGTGACCCTTCCGGGCCTGACGATCCTGATCTCGGTGCTCGCCATCAACCTCATGGGTGACGGCCTGCGCGATGCGCTCGATCCCAAACTGAAGCGGAGCTGAGCGATGAGCCTGCTGAAAATCAAGAACCTCACTGTCAAATTCGCCACCGCCACCGGCGCCTTCACGGCCGTCAACGGCATCGATGTTTCCGTCGACAAGCACGAGGTGCTGGCCATCGTCGGCGAGTCCGGTTCCGGCAAGTCGGTATCGATGCTCGCCGTAATGGGGCTTCTGCCCGATACGGCGACGATCACCGCCGACGAGATGACCTTCGATGGCAAGAATCTTTTGGCCATGTCGCCGCAGGAGCGCCGCCGGGTGATCGGTCGCGAGATCACCATGATCTTCCAGGAGCCGGTCGCCTCGCTCAACCCGTCCTTCACGGTCGGTTTCCAGATCGAGGAGGTTCTGCGCCTCAATCTCGGCATGAGCGGCGCTGCCGCGCGCGCCCGCGCTCTGGAACTGTTCCGGGCTGTCGGCATTCCCGAGCCGGAAACCAAGCTCAAGGCCTATCCGCACCAGATGTCGGGCGGCCAGTGCCAGCGCGTGATGATCGCGATTGCGATCGCTTCCAAGCCGCGCCTGCTGATCGCCGACGAGCCGACCACTGCGCTCGATGTGACGATCCAGAAGCAGATTCTCGATCTCTTAATGAACCTGCAGGCGGAATATGGCATGGCGCTGATCCTCATCACCCATGACATGGGCGTGGTGGCGGAAACCGCCGACCGCGTCGTCGTGCAATATAAGGGCCGCAAGATGGAGGAGGCGGATGTCTTGAGCCTGTTCGAGGCCCCGCAGCATCCCTATACCAAGGCACTGCTTTCGGCCCTGCCGGAAAATGCCACCGGCGACCGTTTGCCCACGGTTTCCGATTTCTTCGGCAAGGAGGGCGTTCAATGAGTATCGTTGTCGAAGGCAAGGGCATTACTCGCGACTATCACGTTCCCGGCGGCCTGTTCGGCGGCGCTAAGACCGTTCAGGCCCTGAAGGGCATCGATTTTGCCGTCGAGCGCGGCAAGACGCTCGCCATCGTCGGTGAATCCGGCTCCGGTAAATCGACGCTGGCCCGCATCATCGCGCTCATCGATCCGGCATCCGGCGGCGAACTGAAGATCGAAGGCAAACCTGTCGATATCGCCAGACGCCGTCCCGATACTGAGATGCGCTCCAAGGTGCAGATGGTGTTCCAGAACCCCTATGGCAGCCTCAATCCGCGCCAGAAGGTGGGCGACGTGCTGATGGAACCGCTGGTCATCAACACCAAGATACCGGCTTCCGAGCGCCGCGAGCGGGCCGAAGCCATGCTGGTGAAGGTCGGTCTCGGTCCTGAGCATTTCAACCGATATCCGCACATGTTCTCCGGCGGCCAGCGCCAGCGCATCGCCATTGCGCGCGCACTGATGCTGAACCCGGCGCTGCTGGTGCTGGACGAGCCGGTCTCCGCGCTCGATCTTTCGGTGCAGGCGCAGGTGCTGAACCTTCTCGCCGACCTTCAGGAAGAATTCGAGCTGACCTATGTTTTCGTCAGCCACGATCTTTCGGTGGTGCGTTACATCGCCGACGATGTGATGGTCATTTCGAAGGGTGTGGCGGTGGAGCAGGGCACGCGCGAGGAACTCTTCGCCGATCCGAAGCACCCCTATACCCGCCAGCTTTTCGCTGCGACACCGATCACGGATGTCGATGCCATCCGCGCCCGCGTGGAACGCCGCAAGGCGGCACGGCTGGCAGCGACAGCCTGAAGGCTGACGACATAGGTTAGGAACAGGCCGGATTTCCGGCCTGTTCTTTTTTCAGGACTTCAGGAAACGCTCGATTGCCGCAAGCGCGCCGTGTTCCCGAATGTCGCGATAGGCGGCTTTCAGGGTTGGGACGAAGGTTTCGTTCCCGGGCAGGTCGCTGCCAAATGTGCGTTCGAAAGTCAGAAAACGGTCGACCACCGCATCCGGCGCCATTGCCAGTTGATCCGGCGCGTCCCACTCCTTGAAAGCGGGATCGAGAATGGTGATCGGCTGCCCCTTTTCATTTTTGTCCGCGCAGGACCTTATCCAGAGCGCGACGGCGAAAATGACCGCCCGGCTTTCGGCCTTCTCCGCAAGCAATTCGCGCAAGGGGCCAAGAATGCGCAGCGGTACTTTCTGCGACGCATCCGAGGCGATCTGCATGGTCGTGTGCTGCAATGAGGGATTGGCGAACCGCTCCCGCAGGCCGGCTGCGAATTCCGCCCCGTCAACGGCGGGGTCGAGCGTCCGTTCGATCTCGCGCCAATAGGCGTCGATGAAATCGCGCACGGGCTTTTCATTCCATGCATCCGCCACCGTCGCAAGGCTGGCAATCTGGCCGATGGCGGCGATGGCGCTGTGGGAGCCGTTCAGAATTCTGAGCTTCATATGCTCGTATGGCTCAACATTGCCGACGAATTCCACGCCCGATTTCTCGAGCGCCGGCCTTCCATGCGGAAAACGGTCCTCAATGACAAAACGGAAATAGGGTTCGGCCACCACCGGCCAGGCATCGCTGAGGCCGAGTGCGGTCGAAATCTGCTCGCGGTCCGCATCCGTGGTAGCGGGAACGATCCGGTCCACCATCGAGCAGGGGCAGGCAATATTGGTTTCGATGAAGGACGTCAGTTCCGGATCGGCCAGTTCCGCAAATTCCAGCAGCAGCTTTTGCAGCACATGGCCGTTGGCGGGCAGGTTGTCGCAGGAAAGGAGCGTCAGGGGCTGAGAACCTTGCCTGCGCCTGCGCCGTGTGGCCGCAAGGATGAAGCCGAAGATGGAGCGCGGCCGCTCCGGGTTTTCGATATCATGGACGATATCGGGATGATCGCGCAGCAGGCTGCGGGAGGCGAGATTGGTCAGGTAACCCTTCTCCGTCACGGTCAGGGTGACGATGAGGACGCGCGGATCGGCCATCCGCTCCACCAGCCGCTCGGGCTCTTCCGGCGCGACGATGGTTTCGATAATCGAGCCGATGATGCGCAGGCGCTCGCTCTTCCCGTCTCGCAGGCAAAAGGTGTAGAGATTATCCTGCGGCTCGATGGCGTCGCGCGTATCCGGGCTGCGCAGCGATGCCGCGACGATGCCCCATCGGGTTTCGCCACGACTAAGGCAATCGTCGATGAAAACCGCTTGATGCGCCCGATGAAAGGCCCCGACGCCGAGGTGGACGATGCCGGGCGTGACGCTTTGACGGTTATAGGCGGGTGTCGTGACGGATTGCGGCAGGCGGGGCAGGGTTGCAGCGGAAAGCCGGTCTGTCATCGATGCGAAATCCCCAGGCGGAACGGGACCGTTGTGGTTTGCGCCGCTTTCATCGCGGCGTCCGGCTTGTGGCGCATCATGTCGGTTCCTCCCCTATATGCGGAATGATCAGGCGCCGGCCTCTTTGAGCAGCCGGACCTGGCGCAGCGTATTCTGGCGGCTGCGCTCGAGATGCCGCCACAGGGCATCGACGATCTGGGCCTTGCTGCCGGCGGCGATGGCATCGGCGATATTCTGGTGCTCTTCGACCGAGCGGGCGTAGTCGCCGAGGATCGAGACGAAAACCGTGTGGGTCTGGTCGAGAATGCGTCCATGCGAGCCGGAAATGACCGGAATGCGTGCGGCCGACACAAGGGTCGTATGGAAGCTGCGGTCGTAAAAAAGCGCTTTCGACAATTCGTCGAGCGTTGAGCCTTTGGCGAATTTACGATGTTTCGCAAGGCTTTCCAGCAGTTCCGCGTGCAGCGCTCCATCCAGTTGCCCGGCGTCGAACGCCACTTCCACCGCGCCTTTTTCGAGCAGCATTCTGGCGGCGTAAAGTTCCTCCACATCCTCCACGGTGAAATCGCGCACCACCATGCCGCGACGGGAGGAATTGACTACCAGCCCATCGGCCTCGAGTTTCAGGCAGGCTTCCTTGACCGGCGTGGGGCTGATGCCGAGATCGGCGGCAAGCTCATTGGGCAGCAGGCGTTCACCGCCGCGCAATCTGCCGCTGACGATGCGTGCGCGCAGTTCCTGATGCGCCTGTTCGGCGAGCGTGACTTTGACCAGCGAGTTCATGGCGGCATCATTGCCCAGCTTCGAAGGGCTGGCAATGGCTGAATATTAAAAATAAAAAATTTTTTATTTTACAAAGGCCATTTTTCCTTTAGCTCTATCCCTCATTGGAAGCAGGCTGCTGGAGGAGGGCGGTCTGGCGATCTCCCGAAAGCCATCTTCGCGGCCATGGTCGCGGGGACGCGGCGTCTATTCCTCCCCGCAAGCGATCAGCAATCGAGGAATGACCGATCATGAAAATTACCGCCGTCGAACCTTTCATCCTGCACCTGCCGCTGACATCGGAGTCCATTTCCGATTCCACCCACAGCATCACCCATTGGGGCGTCGTCGGTGCAAAGATCACCACCAGCGATGGCCTTGAGGGCTATGGTTTTACCGGCACCCACGCGCATCTGCCGTCGGACAGGCTGATCACATCCTGCATCAGCGATTGTTACGCGCCCTTGCTGGTGGGGGAGGATGCGTCTGAGCATTCGAGGCTGTGGACGAAACTGGCCCGTTATCCGGCGCTGCAATGGGTCGGCAGGGCGGGCATCACCCATCTGGCGCTGGCCGCAATTGACGTTGCGCTCTGGGATCTGAAGGCGAAAAAGGCGGGCGTGCCGCTCTGGCACTATCTTGGCGGCGCGCGCACGGCGGCGGTGGAAGCCTATAATACCGATATTGGCTGGCTTTCCTTCACGCTGGAGGATTTGCTGGCGGGCAGCACAAGGGCGGTGGAGGAAGACGGTTTCACCCGGCTGAAGATCAAGGTCGGGCATGACGACCCGAATATCGATATTGCCCGCCTTGCGGCCGTCCGCAAGCGTGTCGGTTCGTCCATCCGCATCGCCATTGACGGCAACGGCAAGTGGGATTTGCCCACATGCCAGCGTTTCTGCGCGGCGGCGAAAGATCTGGACATTTACTGGTTCGAGGAGCCTCTCTGGTATGACGATGTGACGAGCCATGCGCGGCTGGCGCGCAATACGTCCATTCCCATTGCGCTCGGGGAGCAGCTTTACACGGTGGATGCGTTCCGCTCATTCATCGATGCCGGTGCGGTTGCTTATGTCCAGCCGGATGTGACCCGGCTTGGCGGCATCACCGAATATATTCAGGTTGCCGATCTCGCGCTCGCCCATCGCCTGCCCGTGGTGCCGCATGCCGGTGAGATGAGCCAGGTGCATGTGCATCTGAGCTACTGGCACCCGGCTTCGACCATTCTCGAATATATTCCCTGGATCAAGGATCACTTCGAAGAGCCGATCCATGTGCGGGACGGTGTCTACAAACGTCCGGAGCGCCCCGGCGCCAGCACGACGCCGCTGGCGGAAAGTTTCGCCCGTTATGGCAAGGCGTTGAAATGAGCAGCGGTACACAGCCCGGATTTTAAGGGAGGTAAGTCCGTCCTCCGTCATGCCGGACTAGATTCCGGCATCCAGCCACGGCGCGTCTGCGCTGTGAGTGGAGTCTCCCGCGATCAAAGACTTGATCGCGCTGGACCCCGGATCAAGTCCGGGGTGACGGAGTACGGATGATGCAATTTTTCCAAATTTAGCGCCAGCCGAGAGCCGGCGCTACCTGCTTGAGGATCGTCTCGATCACATGGGCGTTGTAATCGACGCCCAGCTGGTTCGGCACGGTCAGGAGCAGCGTGTCGGCCTCGGCGATGGCCTCGTCGGCTTTCAGCTGTTCGATCAGTTTTTCCGGCTCGGCGGCATAGCTGCGCCCGAAGATCGCGCGTGTCTTGTCGTCTATATAACCGATCTTGTCGTCGCCTTCGTTGCCGTAACCGAAATAGGACCGGTCGCGGTCGTTGACGAGGGCGAAGATGCTGCGGCTGACCGATACACGCGGCTCGCGGGTGTGGCCTGCTTCTTTCCAGGCTTCCCGGAAGGTGCGGATCTGCTGCGCCTGCTGGACATGGAAAGGCTCGCCTGTTTCATCGGTCTTCAGGGTGGAGCTTTGCAGGTTCATTCCGAGCTTTGCCGCCCACACCGCCGTTGCATTGGAACTCGAACCCCACCAGATGCGCTCGCGCAGCCCTTCGGAATGCGGCTCCAGCCGCAAAAGGCCGGGCGGGTTCGGGAACATCGGGCGCGGATTCGGCTCAGCGAAACCTTCGCCCTTCAAAAGCTCGAGGAAGACTTCGGTGTGCTGACGCGCCATGTCTTCTTCGCTCTGGCCCTCGGCCGGGCGGTAACCGAAATAACGCCAGCCATCGATCACCTGCTCCGGCGAGCCGCGGCTGATGCCGAGCTGCAGGCGTCCGCCGGCGATGAGGTCGGCCGAACCGGCGTCCTCCGCCATGTAGAACGGGTTTTCATAACGCATGTCGATGACGCCGGTGCCAATCTCGATCTTTTTCGTGCGCGCGCCGACGGCAGCCAGCAGCGGAAAGGGCGAGGCAAGCTGGCGGGCGAAATGGTGCACGCGGAAATATGCGCCGTCGGCGCCCAGTTCTTCCGCCGCGACGGCGAGGTCTATCGATTGCAGCAGCGTGTCAGCAGCCGAGCGGGTTTGCGACTGGGGCGAGGGCGTCCAGTGGCCGAAGGACAGGAATCCGATCTTTTTCATGATGACCTTCCAGATGTCGGAGGATGCCGGTCTTCACAAACCGGCTTCGTTGTTGTCAGTCATATAGGCTGGCACGCGTATCCTCCAACCAGCCGCGCGTAGACACGGTGTCGCCGAAATGTGAACGATGGCTGTTCAGACCATCATCCTGCGGTCGAGGATGAAGAGTTTTTCATGCGCGCGCGCCGTGGTGAGAATGAAGTCCATCAGCGAGCGCACACGCGGCACATTGGCAAGGTCTTGATGGCTCGTCAGCCAGTAGCCGCGCCGCAGTTCCACTTCGCCGGCAAGCACCATCTGCAAATCCGGAAAGCGCGCGGCGATGAAATTCGGCAGGATGCACAGGCCCCTGCCGCTCAGCGTGGCCGTCAGCTGCGCGAAAATACTCGAGGACTGAAAGCCCGGACGCAGGCCGGGCAGCACATCGCGCATATAATCAAGGCCGGGTGAGAAGATCAGGTCCTGTACGTAACCGATGAAGAAGTGATCGAGCAGGTCCTCGCGCTTGGTGATTCTCGGCCGTCCGGCGAGATAGGAACGCGAGGCATAGATATGCAGCGTATAATCGATGATCTGTTCGTTGATATAGGGACCGGCTTTCGGCGGATCGAGCGTGACGGCGACATCCGCCTCCTTTCGGGAAAGCGCCATGATCTGCTGGATCGTCACCATCTCCACCATGATGTGAGGATGCGTGATGGCGAAGTCCTTCAGCCTTTCCACGAAGAAAAAATTGGAAAAACCTTCAGGCGCGCTGAGCCGCACCACGCCGCGCAGCAGGCTGCCGCTTTCGGAAATATCCGATTGCAGCCTTTCGGCTTCCGCCTCGATACGCTCGACCGTATCCACCAGCCGCCGCCCGACGGTCGTCAGTTCATAACCGCGCGGGTTTCGCTCGAACAGCTTGGTTTTAAGCGAGAATTCCAGCCGGTCGATATGGCGGGAGACGGTGGCGTGGCTGGTGCGCAGGCTTCGAGCTGCCGACGAGAGCTGTCCGGTGCGGGCCACGGCCAGAAAATATTGCAGGTCGTCCCAGGTGAAAGGGGTGGCCATATTTGTCTCCCATCAAGAGTTCTGTTCAAAAATGAACAGTTCCTGTTCGCAATTTGATGATGCCCCGCTCTTGTGTCAACGGCCGAATTCGAGAAGTCTAGGCTCAGGATGCATCGCTTTGAGGAGGGCGGTGTGACCGTTCAGGTGCAATGGCATGGAAGCCCGCAGGCGGTTTCGTTCACCGTTGCACAGACCCATCTGAGGCTCGCAATCATCTCTGGGAGGAGAAGTCATGCGTAAGAGTATCGTTTTATCCACGGCCATGGCGCTGGCCGCTGGCACCGCCGCTTATGCCGCCGAGATTTCGGACGGCAAGGTCAAGATCGGCATTTTGAACGACCAGTCGGGCGTCTACGCCAATTTCGGCGGCAAATACTCTTATGAAGCCGCGAAGATGGCGGTCGAGGATTTCGGCGGCAAGGTGCTGGACGCGCCGGTGGAAGTGGTGACCGCCGACCACCAGAACAAGGCGGACGTCGCCTCCAATATCGCCCGCCAATGGTATGATACCGAACAGGTCGATTCGATCATGGAACTGACCTCGTCGTCGGTCGGCCTTGCCGTGCAGGCGCTGTCGAAGGACAAAAAGAAGATCACCATCAATACGGGTGCGGCAACCACCGAGCTGACGGGCAAGCAGTGCAGCCCCTATGGTTTCCATTGGGCCTATGACACCTATTCGCTGGCGGTCGGCACCGGTGGCGCGCTCGTCAAGCAGGGCGGTGACAGCTGGTTCTTCCTGACCGCCGACTATGCCTTCGGTTATTCGCTGGAAGAAAACACGTCGAATTTCGTCAAATCCAATGGCGGTAAGGTTCTGGGTTCCGTGCGCCATCCGCTTGCCACGACGGACTATTCCTCCTTCCTGCTGCAGGCGCAGTCCTCGGGCGCGAAGGTCATCGGTCTTGCCAATGCCGGTCTCGATACCTCCAACGCCATCAAGCAGGCGGCCGAATTCGGCATCGTCGCCGGCGGCCAGCGGCTTGCGGCGCTTCTCTTCACGCTTGCAGAAGTCCACGGCCTCGGTCTCGAAGCGGCTCAAGGGTTGACGCTGACGGAAGGTTTTTATTGGGACCGCGACGATGAATCGCGCAAGTTCGGCGAACGCTTCAAGGAACGCACCGGCGCCATGCCGAACATGGTGCATGCCGGCACCTATTCCGCCGTGCTGCACTACCTGAAGGCCATCGAAAAGGCCGGCACAGACGATGCCGATGCCGTCGCCAAGGCCATGAAGGAAATGCCGGTCAACGACGTCTTCTCGAAGGACGGCCATGTGGCCGCCAACGGCCGCATGATCCACGACATGTATCTCATGGAAGTGAAGAAGCCGGACGAAAGCAAGCAGCCGTGGGATTATTACAAGGTACTTGCCACCATCCCCGGCAAGGAAGCCTTCATGGACCCCGCAAAGAGCGGTTGCCCGCTGGTAACGCAGTAAAGAAGAATAAAAAGGGGAAAGCTTGATGACGATCGCTCCCGCCCTTGCCGGGCAGGCCGAACCTCGCGTCGTTCTTTCGGCGCGCGGTCTCTCCAAGACCTTCGGCGCATTCGCGGCCGTGAAAAACGTCGATCTCGACGTCCACCATGCCCGCGTGCATGCGCTGATCGGCCCCAACGGCGCCGGCAAGACAACGGTCTTCAACCTGTTGACCAAGTTTCTCCAGCCGACAGGCGGGGCGATCACCTTCATGGGAACGGATATAACAAAGACGCCACCGGACAAGGTGGCGCGTCTCGGCCTCGTGCGCTCTTTCCAGATATCGGCGGTGTTTCCGCATCTGACGGTTCTGGAAAACGTGCGGGTGGCGTTGCAGCGGCCGAACAGCCTCGCCACGCAGTTCTGGCTGCCGCTCTCCTCGCTCGACAGGCTGAACGCCCGCGCCGAGGAGCTGATCGCCATGGTCGGCCTGACACGGGAAAAACATGCGCTTGCGGCCGATCTTTCCTACGGCCGCAAGCGGGTTCTCGAAATCGCGACCACGCTGGCGCTCGATCCGAAGGTTCTGCTGCTGGATGAACCGATGGCCGGCATGGGCGGCGAGGATGTCGCCCATGTGGCCGAACTCATCCGCGAGGTGGCAAAGACACGCGCGGTGCTGATGGTCGAACATAATCTGAAAGTCGTGGCCGATATCTGCCACCACGTTACGGTGTTGCAACGCGGTGAAATTCTGGCGGAGGGCGATTATGCCACTGTCTCCGCCGATCCGCGCGTGCGCACGGCCTATATGGGCACGGAGGAGGCTTGATATGGCGGCAATGCTCGAAGTCTCCAACCTGAAATCCTGGTACGGCGAAAGCCAGGCGCTGCATGGCGTCGACCTGACCGTCGGCGAAGGCGAAACCATCACCATTCTCGGGCGCAATGGCGTGGGCAAGACCACGACGCTGCGCACCATCATGGGCATCATCCGCAACCGCAAGGGCGTCATCAAGCTCGGCGGCAAGGATCTGATGCCGGTGCCGCTGCATCGCACGGCGAAATACGGCCTCGGTTTCGTGCCGGAGGAGCGCGGCATCTTCGCGACGCTGAGCGTCGAGGAAAACCTGAAGCTGCCGCCCGTCGTCGCATCCGGCGGCATGACGCTCGATGAGATATACGAGCTGTTTCCCAATCTTTACGAACGCCGCACCAGCCCCGGCACCAAGCTTTCCGGCGGCGAGCAGCAGATGCTGGCCATGGCGCGCATCCTGCGCACCGGCGTGAAGGTACTCTTGCTTGACGAACCGACCGAAGGACTTGCCCCGGTCATCGTGCAACGCATCGGCGAGGTGCTGCAGAAGCTGAAGAGCCGCGGCATGACCGTGGTTCTGGTCGAGCAGAATTTCCGTTTCGCGAGCCGCATCGCTGACCGTTTCTACCTGATGGATCACGGCCAGATGGTCAGCAATTTTCCGGTCAGCGAGCTTTCCGGCCGCATGGGCGAGCTCAACAAGGTGCTGGGGGTTTAACCATGACGATGATCTTCGGCGTTCCCATTCAGGCGCTTCTCGGGCAATTGCTGGTCGGCCTCATCAACGGGTCGTTCTATGCTCTGCTGTCGCTCGGTCTCGCCGTCATTTTCGGCCTGCTGCGCGTCATCAATTTTGCCCATGGCGCGCAATATATGCTCGGCGCTTTTGTCGCCTTCCTCGGCCTGCAATATTTCGGCATCAATTTCTGGGTGGCGCTCATCGTCACGCCGCTCGTCGTCGCTTTGTTCGGCGCGATCATCGAACGCTTCCTGCTGTCGCGGCTTTATGATCTCGATCCGCTTTACGGGCTGCTGTTCACCTTCGGTCTCGCGCTGGTGGTGGAAGGCACGTTCCGCTGGCTTTATGGCGCTGCTGGCCAGCCCTATTCGGTTCCGCCGCAGCTTGCCGGCGGCACCAATCTCGGCTTCATGTTCCTGCCGAATTACCGCGCTTTCGTCGTCGTCATCTCGCTCATCGTCTGCATCGCCACCTGGGCGTTGATCGAAAAGACGCGGCTTGGCTCCTATCTGCGCGCTGCGACAGAAAACCCGACGCTGGTGCAGGCTTTCGGCATCAATGTGCCTGTTCTCCTGACGCTGACCTACGCGCTGGGTGCCGGCCTTGCCGGTTTCACCGGGGTTCTCGCCGCGCCGATCTATCAGGTCTCGCCGCTGATGGGCACGAACCTCATCATCGTCGTCTTTGCCGTGGTCGTGGTCGGCGGCATGGGGTCGATCATGGGCGCCATTGTCACCGGTTACATGCTGGGCGTCGCAGAGGGCCTGACCAAAGTGTTCTACCCGGAAGCCTCCAACATCGTCATCTTCGTCATCATGGCCTTTGTGCTGCTCATCCGCCCCGCCGGACTTTTCGGAAAGGACGCCTGATATGTCCAAAGCCACCCATAGCCCCACCGCCGGAGCAATGCCGCAAACGGAGGTTTCGACGACTGCCGGCACCATCAAGACCGTGCTTATTCTCGCAGGGCTTGCCGTCCTCATCGCCGCGCCGATGTTCGTTTATCCGATCTTTCTGATGAAGCTGCTGTGCTTTGCGCTGTTTGCCTGTGCCTTCAACCTCCTGATCGGTTACACCGGGCTGCTCTCCTTCGGCCATGCGGCGTTTTTCGGCGGTGCAGCCTATTTCACCGCCTATTCGGTGAAGGAATGGGGCGTGACGCCGGAAATCGGCCTTATCATCGGCATGGCGGGGGCGGCGCTGCTCGGTCTCGTCATCGGCTTCTTCGCCATCCGCCGCCAGGGCATCTATTTCGCCATGATCACGCTGGCACTGTCGCAGATGTTTTATTTCTTCTGCCTTCAGGCGCCCTTCACCCATGGTGAGGATGGCTTGCAGGGCGTGCCGCGCGGCCATCTCTTCGGCCTTCTCGACCTCAATGCGCCACTCAATATCTATTATACGGTGCTTGTCGCCTTTGTGCTCGCACTTCTGGTCATCTGGCGTTTCGTCAACTCGCCCTTCGGCATGATCCTGAAATCGATCCGCGAAAATGAGCAACGCGCCATTTCGCTGGGCTACAGCGTCCAGCGCTACAAGCTCGGTGCTTTCGTCATGTCGGCGACGCTGGCCGGTCTTGCGGGTGGCCTCAAAGCGCTGGTCTTCCAGTTTGCGACGCTCACCGACGTCACCTGGCAGATGTCGGGCGAAGTTATCCTGATGACGCTGCTCGGCGGAATCGGCACCATGATTGGCCCGATCTTCGGTGCGGGTCTCGTCGTCACCCTGCAGAACTATCTCGCGACGTCCGATTTCCCGGTCACCATCATCACCGGTCTCGTGTTCATGGCCTGCGTTCTGGTGTTCCGGCGCGGTTTGATCGGCGAATTTTACGCGTCGCGGCTCGGGAGAAAACTCGGCTTTCAGCACCGCAGCTAGACGTTTTTGAAAACACAGGAAAGGCCTCCTCCGCGTCCGGGACGACGCGGCAAGGGCGGCGCGTGGAGAAGAGCATGGGCGAATATGACTATATCGTCATCGGAGCGGGGAGTGCCGGATGCGTTCTCGCCAACCGCCTTTCGAAAGATCCGAACAACCGCGTGCTGCTGCTGGAAGCGGGCGGCAACGACAATTACCACTGGATCCATATTCCCGTCGGTTATCTCTATTGCATCAACAATCCGCGCACCGACTGGTGTTTCAAGACGGCGGAAGAGCCGGGGCTTAACGGCCGCTCGCTGATCTATCCGCGCGGCAAGGTGCTTGGCGGCTGCTCCTCCATCAACGGCATGATCTATATGCGCGGCCAGGCGCGGGACTACGACGTCTGGCGTCAACTCGGCTGCGAGGGCTGGGGGTGGAACGACATCCTGCCCTATTTCCTGAAATCGGAAGACTTTTATCGGGGAAAAAGCGATCTGCACTCCGCCGGCGGCGAGTGGCGCGTTGAAAAGGCGCGCGTGCGCTGGGATGTGCTGGATGCTTTCCAGAAGGCGGCGGGCGAAGCCGGCATTCCCGCAACCGACGATTTCAACCGGGGCGACAATGAGGGGGCCGGTTATTTCGATGTGAACCAGCGCTCCGGCTGGCGCTGGAATACGGCCAAGGCATTTCTGAAACCGGCGCTTGGCCGCAAGAACCTGACGGTTCTGACCAAGGCCCATGTCAAGCGTCTCATCATCGAAGAAGGCCATGTTACGGGGGTGGAGTTCCACCATGACGGCGTCTTGAAAAAGATGCGGGCGCGGCGCGAGACGGTGCTGTCCGCCGGCGCGATCGGTTCGCCGCATGTTCTGGAGCTTTCCGGCGTCGGCCGTGGTGATGTGCTTCAGGCCGCGGGTATCGGCACCGTGGCCGAGGTTCAGGGGGTGGGAGAAAACCTGCAGGACCATCTGCAACTGCGCATGGTCTACAAGGTCTCCGGTGTCCTGACGCTGAATGAAAGGGCCTCCACCCTGTTCGGCAAGGCGCGGATCGGTCTTGAATATGCGCTGACGCGCTCCGGGCCGATGTCGATGGCGCCGAGCCAGCTCGGTGTTTTCACCCGTTCTTCACCCGAGAAGGAAACCGCCGATCTGGAATATCATGTCCAGCCGGTTTCACTCGACAAGTTCGGCGATCCGGTTCACACTTTTCCGGCCATTACCGCAAGTGTCTGCAATTTGCGGCCGGAAAGCCGGGGCTCAGTGCATGTGAAAGGACCGGATTTCGCCATGCAGCCGGAAATCCGCCCGAACTATCTTTCCACCGAAGGCGACCGCCAGGTGGCCATCGACGCCATGCGGCTGACGCGCCGCATCGTCGCCCAACCGGCCTTCGCGCGCTTCAAGCCGCAGGAATACAAGCCGGGTCCCTCCTTTGAAAACGACAATGATCTTGCCAAGGCGGCGGGGGATATCGGCACCACCATCTTCCACCCCGTCGGCACGCTGCGCATGGGGTCGGATATGGAAAGCGTGGTCGATGCGCGTCTGAAATTCCGCCGGCTCGCCGGGCTGCGCGTCGCCGACGCATCGGTGATGCCGCGCATCACATCCGGAAATACCAATTCCCCGACGATCATGATTGCCGAAAAGGCCGCCGACATGATCCTTGCGGATAATCGCTGAAAGGAGCGCTCCGATGAAGACCGTCGCTTTTATCGGGCTGGGACATATGGGCCTGCCCATGGCCGCCAATCTCGTCAAGGCCGGATATGCCGTCAGGGGTCACGATCTTTCCGAAGCCTGCCGCGCGGCGGCGAAAGAGGCGGGCGTTCCCGTTGCTGCGGGTTCTGCCGAGGCCATCGAAGCCGCTGACGTCATCATCACCATGCTGCCGAAGGGCGAACATGTCGTTTCGGTCTATGGCGATCTGGTTCGGAAAATCCCTGCTGGAACGCTTCTCATCGACTGCTCGACGGTGGATATGGAAAGCGCGCTTAAGGCGCATGAACTGGCCGCTTCCGCCGGTTGCCCCTCGGTCGATGCACCCGTTTCCGGCGGCACGGGCGGGGCTGCCGCCGGCACCCTGACCTTCATGTGCGGCGGCGAGGCTGCGGCCTTCTCTGCGGCAAAGCCGGTGCTGGAGGTGATGGGCAAGAAGATCGTGCATTGCGGCAAGGGCAGTAACGGCCAGGCGGCCAAAATCTGCAACAACATGATCCTCGGCATTTCCATGATCGCCGTTTCGGAAGCTTTTGTTCTGGGCGAAAAACTCGGCCTCTCACATCAGGCGCTGTTCGACGTCGCCTCCACCTCTTCCGGGCAATGCTGGTCGCTCACCACCTATTGCCCGGTGCCGGGACCGGTGCCGACATCGCCCGCCAACAAGGATTACCAGCCCGGATTTGCGGCGGCCCTGATGCTGAAGGATCTGAAGCTTTCGCAGGAGGCCGCCAATGGAGCCGGGGCTTCCACCCCGCTCGGTGCGGCGGCGGCGACGCTTTACGAGACCTTCGTCGATGAGGGGAGCGGCGGACGCGATTTTTCCGCCATCGTCGAAATGCTGCGCGGGAGCGAAGCATGACGGACGCCGCGCCTTCCGATATTTTGTGGGTGCCACCGAGGGAAAGGCTGGAGCGCTCGGCGCTTTTCTCCTTCGCGACGAAAACGGCAAAGCTGCACGGGCAGGCCGCCGATGATTATGCCGGCCTGCTGCGCTGGTCCATCAACGCGCCGGATGAGTTTTACGATGCGCTGTGGGATGAACTCGGGATCATTGGCACACGCGGCGACACGGCGGTCAAACCGGGCGCGACGATCCGGGATGCCGAATTCTATCCGGGCGCAAGGCTCAACTATGCAGAAAACCTGCTGCGCGATGCCGACGAGCGGCTGGCCATCATCGCCCATCGCGACGATGGCACAAGACGCGAGATTACCCGCAGAGAGCTTTACGACGACGTGTCCCGCATGGTGCAGGCGCTTGCCCATGCCGGTGTGAGCGAAGGCGATCGCGTCGGGGCCATCGTCACCCATGATATTGAGGCGATCGTGAGTTATCTGGCTGTCAGCGCCATCGGCGCGATCTGGTCTTCCTGCTCGCCGGATTTCGGCCCGGCGGGAGCCTCCGACCGCCTGTCGCAGATCGGTCCAAAAATTCTCATCGCCGTGCCGGAATATGGTTATGCCGGCAAACGCATCGATGTCGGCCCGACCATTCGGGCGGTGGCGGAAAGCGCGGCGCCTGAGAAGATCGTGCTGATCGGCGATGCCGTGCCCGAAAACCTTGCCGATCTCGGCTGCGTGACGCTTAAGGATTTCGTCGCGCCTTATGCGGCGGGCGAGATTGCCTTCAACCGTCTGCCCGTCAAGGCGCCGCTGGCGATCCTTTATTCCTCGGGCACGACCGGCAAGCCGAAATGCATCACCCATTCCGGCGGCGGTTTGCTTCTTCAGCACATGAAGGAGCTGAAACTGCAATGCGATATTCAGGAAGGGGAGCGCTTCTTCTATTTCACCACCTGCGGCTGGATGATGTGGAACTGGCAGGTCTCCGGTCTGGCGCTCGGCGCTACGCTCGTCACCTATGACGGCAATCCCGGTTATCCCAACCCTGCGCGGCTGATCGACCTCATCGACGCCGAACGGATCGCCACTTTCGGCACGTCGGCGAAGTTTATCGACGCCTGCCTGAAGGCCGGGCTGAAGCCGCGCGAAAGCCACGATCTTTCATCGCTGCGGACAATTCTTTCCACCGGCTCGCCGCTCATCCCGCAATCCTTCGATTATATCTATCGCGATTGGAAGGCTGACGTGCACCTGGCCTCCATTTCCGGCGGCACGGATATCTGCGCCTGTTTCCTCGGCGGCAACCCTTTGCAGCCAGTGCATCGCGGTGAATTGCAGGGTGCGATGCTCGGCATGGATATCGACACGCTGGACGATGAAGGCCGTTCCGTTCGCGGCGTCGCCGGCGAACTCGTCTGCCGCAATGCGCATCTGTCCATGCCGGTCAAATTCTGGGGCGATGAGGATGGTTCGCGCTATCGGGCCGCCTATTTCGACCGGTTTCCGGGCATCTGGGCGCATGGCGATTTCGCCGAAATGCGCCCCTCCGGCGGTTATGTCATCCATGGCCGTTCGGATACGACGCTCAATCCTGGCGGGGTGCGCATCGGGACCGCGGAGATCTACCGGCAGGTGGAAACCGTGCCTGAGGTCGAAGAGGCCATTGCCGTGGGGCAGGATATCGACGGCGACCAGCGGGTCATCCTCTTCCTGCGCATGAAGGGCGGCGCGGTTTTGACGGAAGAGCTGGAAAAGACCATCCGCAGCCGCATCCGCTCGGGTGCCACGCCGCGGCATGTGCCGGCAAGGATCATTGCCGTCAGCGCCATTCCCCGCACCCGTTCGGGCAAGATTTCCGAAATCGCGGTGCGCGACACCATTCATGGCCGGCCGGTGAAGAATGCCGATGCGCTCGCCAATCCCGAAGCGCTTGAACTTTTCCGCAACCTGCCGCAGCTGAAGGACTAGGCCGATGGAGGATCAACCGAAAACCGTGCTTGTCACGGGTTCCACCAGCGGCATCGGGCTCGCCATCGCCAAGCGTTTCGCCGAGGCGGGGTATCTGGTCGGGGTGCATGGCATAGAGACGGCGGAGGAGGCGACGCAGGCGCTGGAGGCGGTCGCGAAGGTGGCGCGGCACAGGCCGGTCTATTTTGCCGCCAACCTCGCCAATTATGATGAAAGCGCGCATCTGCCGGAGACTGTCATCGCCGAATTCGGTCATATCGACGTCCTCGTCAACAATGCCGGCATCCAGAAGGTCGCGCCGATCGACGAGTTCGATTTCGCCGATTTCTCCCGCATCGTTGCCATCTCGCTCGACAGCGCGTTTCACACCATCCATGCGGCCCTGCCGGGCATGAAGGAAAGGGGCTGGGGCCGCATCGTCAACATCGCTTCCGCGCATGGCCTGCGCGCTTCACCCTTCAAGGGGCCTTATGTCGCGACCAAACATGCGGTGGTGGGGCTGACGAAAAGCGTGGCGCTGGAAGTGGCCGAACTTGGCATCACCTGCAACGCCATCTGCCCCGGTTATGTCTGGACGCCGCTCGTCGCCGCCCAGGTCGCCGATCAGGCGCGCGTGCATGGCATGAGCGAGGAGGATGTGGTGAAGAAGGTGATGCTCGCGCCGCAGCCGACAAGGCGGTTTGTGCAACCGGAAGAAGTAGCGGAAATGGCGCTTTATCTCGCGGGCGATATGGCGCGCTCCATCACCGGCACCACCATCTCCATCGATGGCGGCTGGACCGCGAAATAATTTTCACGCACGCGCTTTAGGCGAACTGTCTCACCGGCTTCCGGCATTGTTGAGCGGTTTCAATCCTGTATAGTTTTCGTGGATGGCGGAGGTTCAGCGCCGTGTCCATGGAAAAGCGTCATGATGAACACAGGGTCTTTTGAAGCGCCGCTGGCGCGTTCGCGCTTCGATACGCGCCAGGTGCCGAAACGCGACGCCATGGGGTTGTGGCGGGATTCGATCAACGTGCTTTTCGATGCCCGCCTGCGCCGCTTGCAGGATGACGGCTTCTTCGCCAGCGTGGACGCCGCTTTCATCGGCAATGTCGCGCTTGGCCGCACCCAGTCCTCGGCGCAGGATTTCGACCGTTCGCGCCACAAGCTTGCCCGCGACGGCATGGACGGTTTTCTCCTGCAATTTTACGCGAGCGGACAAAGCATGTCGCGGCGCGGATCGGGTGAGACTGCGGGGCCCGGCGATCTCTATCTCATCGACATGGCGCAGCCGCTTGCCACCGCCACGACCGACCACGACCATCTCAGCCTCGTCGTGCCGCGCCGGCTGCTGGAAGGCAGGCTTGGCGGTTCCGGCAATCATCATGAACGCGTGCTGCCGGCCGGTTTGCCGCTGGTATCGCTGCTGCGCGAAACGATGACGAGCATCTATCGCCATTTCGATGTCATGAACGCCAGCGAGGGCGCAGCGACGGTCTCGCCGCTGCTGGAACTGGCTGCGGCCGCCATCAACAATCATGTCGGGCACGACAATGCGCAGGGCGTGCAGCGGGCGCTCAGGGCATCCATCCGGCGTTATATCGACAATCACCTTCTCGATCCGGCCCTGTCGGTGGAAAAGGTCATGGGCGAATTTGGCGTGTCGCGACGCACCGTCTACCGGCTCTTCGAGCCGCTGGGAGGGTTTTCGGCCTGCATCACCCATCGGCGTCTCGAGCGCGCGATGGATTTCCTGCGGGCACCGCAGTCGGCGCATATGACGATTGCCGAGGTGGCGGCGTCCTATGGTTTCACCAATCCGGAAAATTTCAGCCGCGTCTTCAAGAAGGCCTTCGGCCTTTCGCCGCGTCAGATGCGGCATTTCGCTTCGGAAAACCGTGACCTCACGTCGGATATTCTGAAGCCGGACAGCGCGGAATGGACCCGCTGGATAGTGCAACTCGGCCGCTGACCACGCTTTTAGGGGTGCCCTTCTGACACTTTATGACGGTTTGTTGGCACAATCCGACCATTCGCTGCGGTTGCGGCGCGATGGGGATGCGCATGTCTTTCAGACGTGCCAAACAGGGCTGGTTATTTTTATCAATATATTGCCTGACAATCATGATGTTGAGAATCCTCGCTTTTCTGGACCTGTGTCGCCAATGGCGCCATGAGCTGAAACAACACCTCTCCTTTTCCGGCGCCGGATTTCACAGGCGGCCATCACCTCTGCCGTCGGCGAATTTTGACAGCCCAGCAGACGATCCATCGGAAACGGATGATGGAGCGCTGCGGCCTGTTTCCTGGCTCGGCCTCGGGCAAAGCTTCAGCGCGGTGGATGTAGCAGACTGTGACAGGGCGCGTTTGCCGGCCGAGTGAGGTGAAAGCCGTTCTCCGGCGATCTGGAACAAAACCCTGACCCCGGGGATTAGATCAACAGGGTTACAGGGAGTGAAAGACATGGCCAGAGAAAATACCAGCTATCTCGACGGTCGGGATGTGAAAAGCGAAACGGCAACGCGCGCGCGGCAGGGATCGCGCGGACGACCCGTGCTTGTCATTCTGATCGTCAGCGTGCTTCTTGCATTGGTGGTTTGGGCCGTTGTCGAATATTCGGTTTTCGAACCCGACGAGAACCTGCCGCAGAACCCGCAGACCGAGACTGCGCCCGTGCCGCAGCAGCCGTCGGGATCCGGAAGCTTCGACAACAATCCGGCGAATGGCCGCCCCCAGCCGCCGTCATCGACAGAGACAAATCCCGCGCCGCAGGATTCGACCGGCGCGCCGCAGAACCCGTGACCACCATGGCGTGAAGTTTTTTCGCGACGATGATGATTTTCATGGAACCAGATCGCGCCCGATTTCATTTCACGCAAAGTGACAGGAATCGGGGGTTTCATTCATGGCAGTCACCGTCACTGCAGTTGTTCTCACGCTGATCGGTCTTGCGCTGTTCGGTTTCGGCTCTCAGCTCGTTATGCTGGGCGGGAGCTTTTATTACGTACTTTCCGGACTGGCTTTTCTGTTGACGGCCGTCCTGCTGTTCAAGCGCAATCGCGCAGCCCTTCACGTCTATGCCGTCTTCATTGTCGCGACGCTCGCCTGGGCCATATGGGAAGTCGGCTTCGACTGGTGGCAGCTTGGTCCGCGCGGCGGCATCATCATTCTCATAGGCCTCTGGCTTCTGGTTCCCTGGGTCAGAAAGCCGCTCGGTTTTTCGAGCCCGACCGGGCTTAGCTACGGGCCGAACGCCTGGCCGCTTGCCCTTTCCGTCCTCGCCTCGATCGTCGTGGCCGGATATTCCATGGCGCAGGATCCGCACGATACGGCCGGTTCCCTGCCTCAGGAAACGGCCTCTGCCACGCCCGCCTATGGCGGCAATGTGCCTGACGGTGACTGGCATCAATATGGCCGCACGCCCTATGGCCAGCGTTATTCGCCGCTCACCCAGGTCAATGTCGACAATGTCTCGCAACTCAAGGAAGCCTGGCGTTACCAGACGGGCGATGTGAAGCTGCCTGATGATGTGGGTGAAACCACCTATCAGGTGACGCCGCTGAAAATCGGCAACACGCTTTATATCTGCACGCCGCATAATTGGGCGATTGCCATCGATGCCGCCACCGGCAAGGAAAAATGGAAATACGACCCCAATGTCGGTCTCAATCCGGATCGCCAGCACCAGACATGCCGCGGCGTTTCCTATTATGCCGAGCCGAATGCCGCTCAAGGTACGGCCTGCGCCGAGCGCGTCTACCTGCCGACCTCGGATGCGCGGCTGATCGCGCTTGACGCCGCCACCGGTCAGGTCTGCACGTCCTTTGCCGATCAGGGAGTGCTGCATCTCGAGCAGGGCATGAAATACAATCCCGCCGGTTATTATTATTCGACCTCGCCGCCCGTCATCGTGGCGGGCAAGATCATCATCGGTGGCGCGGTGAACGACAACTATTCCACGCAGGAACAGTCTGGCGTCATCCGCGCTTTCGATGTGAACAGCGGCGCGCTCGTCTGGAACTGGGATTCCGGCAACCCGGCGAAAACCGAACCGATTGCGGCGGGTGAAACCTACACCACCAATTCGCCCAACAGCTGGTCGGTCTTCAGTTACGATGAAGGCCTCGGCCTCGTTTATATCCCGCTCGGCAATCAGGTGCCGGATCAGCTCGGCATGGGCCGCAGCGAGAATGTGGAGAAATATTCCTCCTCCATCGTTGCGCTGGATATAAACACCGGCAAGGATCGCTGGGTGCGCCAGACGGTCCATCACGATCTCTGGGACATGGACGTGCCGGCCCAGCCGGTGCTGCTCGACATCACCAAGGACGGCCAGACCGTGCCGGCTCTCGTCGGCCCCACCAAGCAGGGCGATATCTACGTTCTCGACCGGCGCACCGGCGAGCCGCTTCTGCCGATCACCGAAGAACCTGCACCGGGCGGCGCCATACCGGAGGACTTCACCTCTCCGACGCAGCCGACGACGGCCCTGTCCTTCAAGCCGGAGCCATTGCAGGAAAAGGACATGTGGGGCGTCTCCATGTTCGATCAGCTCGCCTGCCGCATCCGCTTCCATCAGCTGAACTACAAGGGTCGCTACACGCCGCCTTCGCTGACCGGCTCGATCATCTATCCCGGCAATTTCGGCACCTTCAACTGGGGCAGCGTGGCGGTCGATCCCGAGCGTCAGGTAATGTTCGGCATGCCGACCTATCTCGCCTTCACCTCGCAGCTCGTACCGCGCGCCGACATTCCGCCGAAGGGTCAGGACGAAAAGGGTAGCGAACAGGGCCTCAACCGCAATGACGGTGCACCCTATGGCGTGTTCATGGGTCCGTTCCTCGGTCCGTTGCAGATTCCCTGCCAGGCCCCGCCATGGGGTTATGTCGCGGGTGCTGATCTGCGCACCGGCGATATCGCTTACAAGCACAAAAACGGCACGGTCCATGACATGACGCCGCTGCCGCTGCCCTTCAAGGTGGGTGTGCCGGGCATTGGCGGGCCGATGATAACCAAGGGCGGCGTGGCGTTCCTCGGTGCTGCCGTCGACAACTACCTGCGCGCCTATGATCTGACCACCGGCAGGCAGCTTTGGGAAGCGCGCCTGCCGGCCGGCGGTCAGGCAACGCCGATGACCTATGCGCTGGATGGTGGCAAGCAATATGTGGTGATGGTTGCGGGTGGCCACGGCTCCGTCGGAACCAAACCGGGCGACTATGTGATCGCCTATACCCTGCCGTAATCTCTGCAGGTTTCAAGATACAAAAAAACCGGAATGGGCGACCATTCCGGTTTTTGTTGCCAAGAGGGGTATCAAGCCGCTTTTTTCTCGGCGGCGGCGTTAACCGAAGTTTTGGCGAGCGCGGTCAGCGCATCATCGGTTTTCGCTTCTTCCTTGAGCGTGGCATCCAGCAACGAAACCGCTTTCGTGTGTCCCAGCTTTTCCGCCCATGCCTTCAGCGTGCCGTAACGGGCGATCTCATAGTGCTCGACCGCCTGTGCCGAGGAAACCAGGCCGGCGTCGAGGGCGGGCGTGCCCTTGAAGTCCTCCATGATTTCCTCGCCCTCGGCGATGATGCCCTGAATGGCTTCGCAGGTCTTGCCCTGTGCCCGCTTGCCGATGATCTCGAACACCTCCTGCAGGCGCTCGACGTGCCCCTGGGTTTCTTCCTTGTGTTTTTCAAAAGCCTGTTTCAGCTTCGGATCGGTCGCCGCCCGCGCCATTTTCGGCAGGGCTTTCAGGATCTGCCTTTCGGCGTAGTAGATATCCTTCAGCGTATCGTAAAACAGGTCGTCGAGTTTCTTCTCGGCCATTGTTCCTTCTCCCATGTGTGAAAATGCATGACGTGCGCCCATGCGCACGGGAGACAAACCCTTTGCTGCGCCCATGGTTCCGGCTCGGTTGCGCGCAACGTTTATATTGCCGCGCGGAACCAACACGCCTTTGCGAACTTAGTGTGAAGAAATTTCGGGAGGAGACGCGACAGTGCCCCAGAGCCTTGCAGAAGAATTTTCCATGAATATTTCCATCCCCTTCGAGGTGCTGCTGGTGCGTGTGTTCGGCGCGGTCATCCTGTGCGGCCTGATCGGTCTGGAACGTGAGTTTCACAAGAACACCGCCGGCCTGCGCACCAACATGCTGATCGGCCTTGCCGCCGTCACCTTCTGCGTTATCACCATTCACATGATGGAGACGATGGCGGAAGGCCATGAGGCCGCGCGGCTCGATCCCATCCGGCTGGTGGAGGCCGTGACGGCGGGCATCGCCTTTCTTGCGGCGGGTGTGGTGGTTTATACCAGAGGCGATGTCAAAGGCCTGACGACGGGCGCCAGCATGTGGCTTTCGGCGGCAATCGGCCTCTCGGCCGGCCTTGGCATGTGGCCGCTCGCTCTTCTTGCTTCGGGAATGGGCATTGTCGTCCTGTGGACGCTGCGCCGCTTACAGGTGGCGGCGGGCATCAAGGAGGAATGAACGACATCAGCCGAAGCGGAAGAGATCGGCGTCGGGGTCCTTGCCGCCACTGACGGCGGCGGCCACGATTTCAGCGGCGATCTGGCTGAAGGTGATGCCGTTGCCGCCGAAACCCATCACGGCATAGACGTTATTCATTCCGGGCACCGCGCCAATCAGCGGCAGGCCGGTGGTGGTCGTGCCGAAGGCCGCCGCCCACCGATATTCCGGCTTTCCCATATCGATGCCGAGAAGCTTTTCGATCTTGCGGCGGATCGCTTCCGCCTTGGCGGCGAGCTTGCGCTCCGACTGGTAGGCGGTGGGGTTTTCCTCGTCCTCGCCTCCGGCGATCATCCGCCCCTCCCGGTCGGTGCGCAGGTAGAGATAGGGATCGGAGGCCTCCCAGATGATATGGTTCTCCAGCCAGTCGGGTAGGTCGAGCCCCTTTCGGCTCGCCAGCGCCCAGGTGGAAATGATCTGGTGTTTCGGGCTCTCCAGCACTTTCAGGAATTCATAGCCGGTGCAGAAAACGACATTGCGCGCTGAAAGGATTTTGCCGCCGGCGGTGGCAAGGACAACCTCGTCGCCGAGGTTCCTGAGATCGGTGATCTCAAGCTGGGAGACGATTTCGGCGCCGGCGCCCGCCGTGTGGCGCAGCAGGCCGGCCGTCAGCTGCGCGGGATTGGCGGAGGCCGAAATATCGCTGAGGATGGCCCCGGTCCGGTGCAAGCCGTATTGCTCTCTCAGTTCCGCGGCGGTGAGGAGGTGTGCCTCGATGCCCGCTTCTTTCCGGGCTTCTGCTTCGGCCTTCAATGCGCGCGATCCCATTTCGTCTCCAGCCAGATAAAGGGCCTGTTTGCGCCTCATGCTGCAGGAGATGCCGAGCGAAGAAACGATTTCCTCCAGCCGCAGGACGGCGCGGGCGGAACGCTGCCATGCCGTGTCAGCCGCGTGCCTGCCGATCATCTTTCGAAGCTGCGTCAGCGGCGTGTCGATTTCGTGCTGGATCATCGCTGTGCTGGCGACGCTGCTGCCCATGACCGGTTCGCGCCGGTCGACAATCAGCATGGATTGACCTGTCCGTTGCAGGGCGTGGGACACCAGCGCGCCACTGATACCGGCGCCGATGACGATCGTGTCGTAATGGTCGGCCTCCGGCGTGTGCCTGCTGCGGACGCCAATGCGAGGCGTATCCGCCCACACGGGCTTTGAATCCCTGAGATCGCGTTCTTTCGTCAGTTCCGATGTCGGCATGAAATCATCCTGAAAGGTGTCACGGCTCGGTATAGCCGGCGACATTGATGGTGAGCGTTGCGGTGCGGGGATCGTTGCGGAAGAAAAGCGTGCCGGTGTCGCGAGACTCCGAGGCGACGTAATCGAACGTCACATCGGCGCTCTCCAGCGTCGCGCCGTTTTGCTGCAGGTCGCCGCGCACCTGCACCTGCGCCGCCGTCGTCATGGACAGGTTGCGGATGTCGAACCGCACCCGGTATTGCCCGGCCTGCGCCTCCACACCGGTAACGGCGATTTCGAAGCGGGCATCCTCCGGCCTGTAGCGATAGATGTCATAACCGATCCAGCCCAGCATGGCGGCGACAAGGAGCGTGCAGATGGCGCCCGTCAGCCATTCCACCCAATGCGGCTCGGGGCTTTCCGTATGTTTGCGGCCCTTGGATATCGTCATATTGTCCTCACAGGATCAGCCGGGCAGAGGCAGCGCCGATCGAGGCGGGAACGCCGAGAATGACGGCGGCATTCATGATCTGCGACAGCGATGTGTGGTCGAGGCGCTCGAAGGTCCAGAGCGTATAGATGCTGATGGCGATGGCGATGACGTAGCCGGGCAGGGTGAAGCGGATGAAGGATTGCCACCACTTCTGCCCTTCGTGCAGCTGGTGCGAGCCCTTGAAGTGAAGCGCGTAGACAAAGCCATGCATGATGGCGACCGACAGCAGGCAAAGCGCCAGAATGTGATAGGGCGTCACCTTATAGGCGATCAGGATCATTTCTTCCGTCGGCGCGACATTGAGGCTGAGGAAAAGCGCGCCGACCACCATCATGAACAGTTCGTGCAGATAACCCGTCTCGCCGGAATATTCGCCCTCCTCTTCATCCTCCGCGTCGGAATGCTGGCCGAGCTGGCTGCGCCCAAGCAGCGCGCCGATGCTGGCTGGAACGGATTGCAGCGCAATCTTGGCGACGATGTTGGAGGCGGTGATCTGGTCGTTCAGAATGCCGAACAGCAGCAGCACGGCGGCACTGACGGCAATGCCCAGCCCATAGGCCGTTATCGCATCGCGCAGCGCCTGGCTCCAGGAGTGAATATTCTCGAAACCGATGCGGCGGGCGAGAAGAAGCAGCAGCGGCAGGTTGAGGATGCAGAGCAGCAGAAGCCGCCAGGAATTGACGTAAAGGCCGAGAAACCACATTTCCATGGTCATCAGCATGGGCAGGGCAAATAGCAATGCACCCGCCGTACCGCGCGCGAGGCCGATCAGAAATTGCCCGACCTCGTCATCGTCCGCATCTCTTCGATTGATCGCCGTCACCATGCCGCCCCCTGTCCACAGCGATAACGCAATGGCGTTTTTCCGGTTCCGTGGGTTTATTTCGCGGGATCGATGAGAGCGATGCCGAATTCCGGGCGATAGCTGCGCCGCAATTCCGCAGGTGTTTCGCGGATGACGACTTCCAGCGTCGGCCGCACCACCCCTTTTAGAAAATGGCCGCCCCTGGTGGAGCCATCGGCAAAGCCCAGAACCACATGCAGGTGCGGATTGGGCGTATCGTTCTCGTCAAGGGTGATATCGCCAAGCAGGCTTAGAACCTCGCTCTGGTCGGTGACCGGTATTTCCTTATAGTCCTGCGTCGAAAGATCGAAAAAGGCGAGTGTTGCCGTGGCGAAGGCGCCGATCGCGCTCACCGAGGCGGCGTTGATATTCTCTTCTCTGGCAAAGCGCCTAATGGCCTCGAAGGCTTCTTCCTCGGGATCGATGACGAGGATGAAGGTGCGCTCCGCGCCGCTTGCCAGCAATCTGCTTTTCATGTCTTCCTCCCAAATAAAAGTGCCGCCGGAAAACCGGCGGCACGGAAATAGGGTGTGTCTTAAGCGGCGCGGCGTTCGTGGCGGCCTTCCTCGACCTCTTCCACGATCTTGGCGACGAAGGCGTCGAGATCGTCAGGGCTGCGGGAGGTAATGATCCCCTTGTCGGTCACCACCTTTTCATCCTTCCAGTTCGCGCCGGCGTTCTTGAGGTCGGTCTTGATCGACCAATAGGAGGTGGCGTCGCGGCCACGCAGGGCGTCGGCTTCTACAAGCAGCCAGGGTGCGTGGCAGATGGCGGCCACCACCTTGCCGGATTTGATGAAATCACGCACCACCCGCATCGCATCCTCGTCATGGCGCAGAACGTCCGGATTGATCTGGCCGCCGGGTAGAACCAGCGCGTCAAAATCTTCGGTTTTTACGGCCTTGGCGGATAGATCGACGGCGATGCTGTCACCCCAGTCTTTCTTGTCCCAGCTCTTGATCTCGCCCTCCTTGATGGAGGCGACCTTCACGTCTGCACCTTTGGCCTTCAGCTGGTCATAGGGCACGCGCAATTCGGAACGCTCATACCCGTCCGTTGCGAGAATGAGGATTTTTGCAGCGTTGATGGCAGTCATGTCTGTCTCCTTTCGGGTTCAGTCTTCCTTGTCGGAATTGATGGAGGGCAGGAAAAATTCCACGTCCTTGAGCCGCTCCGCGTCGAGATTTTCGATATGCGTTTGCCAGAACCGTTCGGCTTCCGCCGGTTCGTGCTGCCATTGGCGCACGAAGGTCTTGTTGTCGTCGATCATCACCTGACGCGTGCCGCCGAGACGCAAATATTCTTCCGCAAGTTTGCGTGTTTCGGTCTTTTCCATGTCGCGGCTCCTTGTGCGTGGAAAGCGGGAACGGAGGGGTGCCGGATGGGTAAGAAGCTCGGCTGCCATTTCGTTGGCCACCGGGAGAAAACGGAAAAATCCCGATGTTCTTCAGCGCCATCGCGTCCGTTTGACACGGCGGCCCCTCCTGCTGGAACAACGTGAGCTTTCCGGTAAGGTTCCGCAGTTTTTTCCAGCGGCGTCGTTGCCGAAGCCGAATATATCGCGCGCAATTTTTTACCGGAACAAACGGGCATGTCCCGCTGTTTTATCCCCGATGCAGGGGAGGCAGCATGGCAGCCAGACACAGTGACGACGAATATCGCGGTGACAACAAAAACAAGGGTTTCTGGTCGTTCGATTTCGGCAACTCACCGGTTATCGGCACGGCCATTCACGACGGTCATCGCATTAGACCGGACGTATCCGGGCTCATCGCCCTTTCCCCGGAACAGCGGCTGCGGGAGGAAGACCCTTTCACCGGTGAGATGATCGCCGGGCTGACGAACCGTATCGTCGTTCACCATTCACGGTTCGAAATCGATCTCAACCGTGCGGCCGATCAGGCGATCTATCTGAAGCCGGAACAATCCTGGGGGCTTGAGGTCTGGAAAGAAGAGCCGGCGCAGGAAGCCGTCCGGCAGTCGCTCGACTTTCACGCCGACTATTACACGATGCTGGAGACCGTGCTCTCCGCAATCGAAAGGCGGCATGGGGCTTTCGTGGTGCTCGATATACACAGCTATAATCATCGCCGGCAGGGTGCGGCCGCGCCACCGACGGCGCAGGCGGAAGCGCCCGATATCAATATCGGCACCTTTTCCATGGATCGCAGCCGCTGGGGCGATATCGTCAGCGCGGTCGGGCATCATTTCGCGTCAGCGACCATCGGCGGACGCCGCCTCGATGTTCGCGAGAATGTGGCGTTTCAGGGCAAGGGGGAGCAGACCCGTTTCATCCACGAAAGGTTCGCCGAAAATGGCTGCGCCATCGCGGTCGAGTTCAAGAAATTCTTCATGGACGAGTGGACGGGAAAGCCGGATGCGCGTGTGGTGGCGGATATTCGCCAAGCGATAACAGCACTCCAGCCGGTGCTCGAAGAGTGCCTGAGGTCGCGGCGATGAACCTTTCTCCCGCCCGCAGCGCACCGTCTCCCATCGCCGATCTGGTCGATGATGTCGTGTCCTGCCTCGAGGCTGGCAAGGCCATCCGCCGCGATGTCGGCAAAGACGGTCGTCTGCATATCGACCGGCCGCTGCCATTCCTCTGCCTGCATCTGACCGGCGGCACGAAAAATCTCGCCGCACGCGATATCGCCGCCGCCCATGCGTCCTATCTGATCGCGTCGACCATTCAGGAGGCAGCGCCGCTGATCGAGGCCGTTGGCACGGTCATGCGGCAGCGCTTCGGCGCCTTCATCGTCCTTGATATCGGTGAGCTGGAGCATGACATCCTGCTGGCCGACGATTCGCCTTTCCTGCCGCTTTATGAGGTTTCCGTCTCGGCGACGGCTGAGCCAGAAACGCAGAATGCCCGCCGGGTCTTCATCAAGGCGGTTTGCGATGCCGAAGTGCGTTTTCGCACGCCGCGCATCACCCGGCCGGAACCAGATGCCGATCCCGTTCTGCGCTTCAAAAAAGCCGGCCTCGAATTTCCCTGTATCGGCGTGCGTTTCGCGCCGATCTACCGCCAGCCGGAATCCGGTGCGGATTATCCGGGCCTGCGGGTGACGATGATCGCCGATCTTTTCGATGCCGGTCTGCAGGCTTTTTCATCCTTCGCTTCGGGCAAGGACGCGCTCAAGGTTACCAGCCATCGGGCGCTGGGGCGCAAGGCTTTCGTCGATGCGGTCAGGCGTGCCGACCGGTCCGTCGACGATATTGTTTCATCCTTCGATTTTCTGCTTTCCGTCACGCCCATCAATGCCCGCCGGGCCTTCGAGGAATTTCGCGATGGCGGCTTTCAGTTCGCGCCGCGCCTGCTCTACCGGCCGCTCGGCGTCGATGTCGAGGAGCAGAAACGCAAGCTTTATTCCGTCGTGTTCGATCATCTGGAAGACCCGGTGCTTTATAATCTCTACCGGGAGAAACAGCAGGAGATCGATCTGCAACTGACGATGCTCGCCAATCTGCACCATCGCACCTTCACCGATTTTTCGCGCGCCCTTTATGGCGCTGTCGAACCGGCCCTTCTTCAGCTGGCGCTGAGGGTGCTTGCGGATTGCCCGCGCCGGGAGGACAGCAGCGAAATCGCCATGGTCGATTGTTACGCGGTCGCCAAGAAGTCGCGGGAGATGGTCGAGACCTATCTTGCGGAAGCCCCGGAATTCAAGGCACGCGTCGAAATCCGCGACGACCTGCCGCCGGGCCTGATGGTGACGGGTGAGAAGCTTTTGATTTCGCGCCACACCGTCATGGAACAGCGCCGTGTCGAGGCGCTGCTGTCGCATGAGATCGGCGTGCATCTTCTGACGTATTTCAACGGCTCGTTTCAGGGGCTGCGGCTCTTCCGCACCGGCCTTTCCGGTTATGAGGGCGTGCAGGAAGGCCTGGCAGTGCTTGCGGAACATCTGGCCGGCGGCATGACGCGTGAGCGCCTGCGGCTGATCGCCGGCCGCGTTGTCGGCTGCGCCGCCATGCTCGATGGGGCGAGCTTCGTGGAGACCTTCCGTACCATGACCCGCGATCACGGTTTCGATGAGGCTGGGGCCTTCAACATGGTGCTGCGCATCTATCGCGGCGGCGGTCTTTCCAAGGATGCGATCTATCTGCGCGGGCTTGCTGAAGTGCTGGACCATCTGCGCAGGGGCGGGGCGCTCGATCCGTTCTGGATGGGCAAGATCGCCGCCGCCCATTTTCCGGTGATGCAGGAGCTTGCCCTGCGCGGCCTGCTTCGCCCCCCGGGCGTCAGGCCCGCATTCCTGCTGCCCGCGAGGGCCAATGAACGGCTGGAAAAAATACGGGCGGGATTATCCATTGCCGAACTGGCGACATTATAGGAGGGGCTTCATGCGTATCGCATTTTTCGTCAATTCCATCGAAACAGAGGGACCGAACTACGCGACCGGCCTGCTTGCCATGGCGGCGCTCAATCGCGGTCATGAGGTGGTCTATCTGACGCCCGGCGATTTCACATTACGCTCGGACGACAGCCTGACCATTCACGCCACCGTGCTGCCGAAGGGCAAAATCAAGAAAGGCGAGACGTTCCATTCCACGCTTCAGGACAAGGCGCTGGAGCGGCGAACCATGGATGTGGAGGAAATCGATGCGCTGATGCTGCGCAACGACCCCTCGCTCGACCAGACGACGCGGCCATGGGCGGTGCATGCCGGCATCCTGTTCGGGCGGCTGGCCGAACAGCGGGGTGTGGTAGTGCTGAACGATCCCGAAGGTCTGGCGCTCGCGCAGAACAAACTCTATTTCCAGAGCTTTCCCGAAATCGTCCGCCCGACCACGATCATTTCGCGCAATGTCGAGGAAATTCGCGCCTTTGCCGACGCGCATCCCAAGGGCGTCATCGTCAAGCCGCTGCAGGGCTCCGGCGGCAAGAATGTGTTCAAGATCGGCTCCAGCAAAGAGACCAATCTCAACCAGATTTTCGAGGCAGTGAGCCTTGAGGGATATCTGATCGCGCAGGCCTATCTGCCGGCCGCCAAGGATGGCGACATCCGCTTCTTCATGATGAATGGCCGGCCGCTGATGCGGGACGGCAAATATGCCGCCCTTCGCCGCGTGCCCGCCAAGGGCGACCTGCGCTCCAATATCCATGCCCATGGCACGGCGGAAGCCGTGAAGGTGACGGATGAGATCGTGGCGCTTGCCGAAATGGTGCGGCCGAAGCTGGTGGAGGACGGCATGTTCCTCGTCGGGCTCGATATCGTTGGCGACAAGATACTGGAAGTGAACGTCTTTTCCCCGGGCGGTCTTTCCAATATCCGCGATCTCACCGAGATGGATTTCAGCGACACGATCATCGAGGCCGTGGAAACCAAGATCACCATGCAGAGCGCTTCCGGCGGCACCATCTCCAATCGCCTGCTGGCGACGCTGTGAGGTTATTCCCGTAATTCGGCCGGGTGCATCTCGCGATACCAGGCGACGAGGGCCTTGATGCCCTCTTCGACCGGGGTTTGCGGCACGTAACCGGTCAATGCCCTCAGCAGATCGGGAGAGGCGAAAGTGCGGGGAACATCGCCCTGCTGCATCGGCAGCATATTGCGGATCGCGGGTTTTCCGACCGCCTTTTCGACCGTTTCGACGAAATGCATCAGCTCCACCGGCTGGCCGCCGCCGATATTGACCACGCGGAAGGGCGCGTGGTGCGAGAGCGTGTCGGTGACACCTTCCTGCGTGACGCGGTTTTCCTCGGACGGGATGACCGCGCTCAACCGGACGATGCCCTCCACCAGATCGTCGATATAGGTGAAATCGCGGCTCATATTGCCTTGCCCGTAAATATCTATCGGCCGGCCGTTGGAAACGGCGTCGACGAATTTGATCGGCGCCATGTCCGGCCGCCCCCACGGGCCGTAGACCGTGAAGAAACGGAAGGCGGTGGTGGGCAGCTTGTGCAGATGGGCATAGCTGTGCGCCATCAGTTCCATCGATTTTTTGGTGGCGGCGTAAAGCGTCATAGGCTCGTCGGCCTTGTCGCTCTCAGCGAAGGGGATTTTCTCGTTGGCGCCGTAGATTGAGGAGGTCGATGCCAGCATCAGGTGCTTGACCTGCAAGCTTCTGGCGAGCTCCAGCATGTTGAACGAGCCGATGAGGTTGGAATCGATATAGGCCCGCGGATTTTCAAGGCTGTAACGGACACCCGCCTGTGCCGCGAGGTGGATGATGATCTCAGGTTCGGCGGCCTCCGCTGCACGCTTCAGCGCATCCGTATCTTCCAGCATGCCGATTTCGGCCCGGAAGCCGTTGGAGCGGGAAAGAATGGCGTGGCGTTTTTCCTTGAGGCTGACATCGTAATATTTCGTCATGCCGTCGAAACCGGTCACGAAGTGGCCGGCGTCCAACAGCCGCTTGGCAACATAAAAGCCGATGAAGCCAGCCGTACCGGTAACCAGATAACGCATGATGATTATATCCCGAATTCGTTGGTGCGTTTGCGGTCTGACCGAAGCGCAGAAAACCTTTTAATGAAATGGCGAAAACGAAACCTCTATGCGCCCTTGTCGGAACCGCCTTCATGCGGACGACCGACCGCGGCATAGATGAAACCATGCGCGGCGACCTCATCCGTGCGGTAGATATTGCGCAGATCCACCAGCACCGGATGTTTCATGATCGCTTTCAGGCGCGGCAGGTCGAGCGCGCGGAACTGGTTCCATTCCGTCACGATCACCACGGCGTCGGCATCTTCCGCCGCCTCGTAGGGGCCGGCCGCGTATTCGATGTCTTCCATCAGATGGCGGGCATTCGCCATGCCTTCCGGGTCGTAACCGACCACTTTCGCACCGCCATCCTGCAGGGTCTGGATGATGGCGATTGCCGGGCTGTCGCGCATGTCGTCGGTATTCGGCTTGAAGGTGAGGCCAAGCACGGCGATCTTCTTGCCGCGCACATCGCCGCCCACCGCATTGATGACCTTGCGGCCCATGGCGCGCTTGCGATTGTCGTTGATGGCGATGGTGGTCTCGATCAGCCGCACCGGCGCATCATAATCCTGCGCGGTCTTGGCAAGCGCCAGCGTGTCCTTCGGGAAACAGGAGCCGCCATAACCGGGGCCGGCATGCAGGAATTTCGGGCCGATACGGCCATCGAGACCGATGCCGCGCGAGACATCCTGCACATTGGCGCCGACCTTTTCGCAGAGATCAGCCATCTCGTTGATGAAGGTGATCTTCATCGCCAGAAAGGCGTTGGCGGCATATTTGATCAGTTCGGAAGCGCGTCTTGTGGTGAAGAGCAGCGGCGACTGGTTGAGATAGAGCGGGCGGTAAACCTCGGTCATGACGGGGCGGGCGCGCTCGTCCGAAAGGCCGACGACGATGCGGTCCGGCCGCTTGAAATCTTCGATGGCCGCACCTTCGCGCAGGAATTCCGGATTAGAGACCACGGCAAAATCTGCCGAGGGGTTTTCCTCGTGGATGATGCGTTCCACCTCGTCGCCGGTGCCGACGGGAACCGTGGACTTGGTGACGATGACCGTGAAACCGTCCAGCGCATGGGCGATCTCTTTTGCCGCCGCATAGACATAACCGAGATCGGCATGGCCATCGCCGCGCCGCGAGGGCGTGCCGACCGCGATGAAGACGACATCGGCATTGGCGACGGCTGCGGAAAGATCGGTCGTGAAGCTCAACCGCCCGGCCTTTGCATTGTTGGCGACAATGGTCTCCAGACCCGGTTCGAAGATCGGAATATGGCCGTTTTTCAGGGCCTCGATCTTCTCCGGCATCTTGTCGACGCAGACCACGTCATGGCCGAAATCTGCAAAACACGCGCCGGACACGAGGCCGACATAACCCGAACCGATCATCACAATCCGCATTCTTTTTCCTTTCGGTTAGCGAGGCCATGGTAACGCAGCAATACCAGCCGGGGAAATCGGCGGGTGAAAATCGCATGATAATATTTAGCCGCCTTCATGCCCGCCGCCAAGCGCCACGATGAACACCGGCTAACCTCTTTCCATGACGGGGATGTGATGGCCATGGCGGGACAAATTTGCCGCACCTTGCAGCCATTTGCACTGGCCGGGTCCAATCGGGCAATTTTACTTCTTTTGCGGCTTGCACTCATAGGTAGCCGGGTCTAGCCATAGGGTGAGGATCAAATCTGCCAGACTGTGTGTCCCTTGAAAGGGGCGTCCGGGTCGCGTTCCGCGCGGCCGGGGGATGCTTTGCGTTGCGGTCGGTGTTTGGGGACGTTCAAATGCAAAAGGGTTTTCTGCTCGGTCTGTTCGCTTATGCGACCTTTTCCATGGGCGATGCCACCATCAAGTCGCTTGGATCGCAGATCAGCGTTTTCGAAATCGGCTTCTTCAGCATTCTGTTTTCCGGCATCTTCATCTTCTTCAGCAAACCGCGCGAGGAAAGGTGGCGCGAATTCTGGCGCATGAGCCGGCCCTTCGCCGTGCACGGGCGCGCCATCTCCGGCCTTTTCGCCGGTATTTTCGGCATCTATGCCTTCACCACCATTCCGCTGGCGGAAGCCTATGCGCTGATCTTCCTGTCGCCGCTCTTCGTGACCGTGCTTTCCGCCGTCGTGCTGAAGGAGAGTATCGGCCCATGGCGCTGGGCGGCGGTTCTGGCCGGCATCGTCGGTGTCATCCTCGTCGTGCGGCCGGGCTTTAAGACACTCGAACTCGGGCATTTCGCCGCCATCGGCGTCGCCTTCCTGGCGGCGATGACCATCGTTTTGCTGCGCTCGCTTGCGGGCAAGGAAAAGCGTACTTCGATCATGGGCGTGCTGCTGATCTACGGTCTCACCTTCAACGGCATTGCCTCCATCCCCGAATTCGTCATGCCAAACCTGCACCAGCTCCTGGCCTTCGCCTTCATCGGCCTTTGCACGGCCACGGGGCAGATCACCCTTCTGGTCGCAACCCGCATCGCGCCAGCAAGCCAGATCGCGCCGTCGCATTATTCGCAAATCCTCTGGGCCGTGGCGATCGGCATGGCTTTCTTCCACGAATATCCGGATGCTGTCGCCGTGCTTGGTCTGGCCGTCATCGCCGCATCGGGACTGCTGACGATGATCCGCGAAAAGGTGAGGCTTGGCACCGTGCGCTGGAACCCGTTTTTCCGCAATCGCCTCTGAATTCACCCTTGATCGGAAACAGTGCGTCAACCGAAGCGCGGCTTGTGAAGCGGCGGCAACCCGGCCCATAAGGCTTTCATCTTTAGATGAACGGAGAGCCGCAAATGCTCGTGGATGGAAAATGGACCGCCGAATGGCATCCGGTGCAGGCAACCGACAGGAAGGGCGGCTTCGTTCGCCAGACCTCCGGCTTCCGCAACTGGGTGACACCTGACGGTTCGGCGGGGCCAACGGGTGAGGGCGGTTTTGCGGCCGAAAGCGGCCGTTATCATCTTTACGTCGCGCTGATCTGCCCATGGGCATCGCGCACGCTGATCGGCCGAAAGCTGAAGAAGCTGGAGGAGGTGATTTCCGTTTCCGTGGTTGAGCCCGCCCTTTCAGACGAGGGCTGGAAATTCGGCGACTATCCGGGTTCGGATCGCGATACGCTCAACGGCTTCACCTATATGCATGAGGTCTATACCAGCGCGAATCCGCATTATACCGGCCGCGCCACCGTGCCCGTTCTTTGGGATAAAAAGACGAAAACCATCGTCAACAACGAATCCGCCGATATTCTGCGCATGCTGAATTCCGGTTTCGGCGATCTGGCCGATAATAGCGTGGACCTCTATCCGGAAGCGCTGCGCGATGAGATCGATGCTCTCAATGACCACGTCTATCCGCGCCTCAACAACGGCGTTTACAGAACCGGTTTCGCCACCACGCAGGTCGCCTACGAAGAGGCCTTCACCGATGTGTTCGCAACGCTTCAGGAGCTCGAAAACCGCCTCATCTCAGGCGGACCTTTCCTGTTCGGCGATCTGCTGACCGAAACGGATGTCCGGCTCTTCGTGACGCTGGTTCGTTTCGATGCCGCCTATTATGGCCTGTTCAAATGCAATCTTCGCCGTATCGCAGATTACCCCGCCCTTCAGGCCTATATGATGCGGATACTGACCATTCCGCGCGTGCGCGACACGGTCAATATCGACCATATCAAGCGTGGTTATTATTCCATCAAGGCGCTCAACCCGACCCGAATCGTGCCCGTCGGCCCCGATCTTCCGGGACTTGATGATGTTTCCCTCCGCCCTTCGAACTGAGCGGATGACGGATTACACCGGCTTGCCGACCTGATCGAGCAGCCAGGTCTGAAAGGCGCGGGCCAGCGCATTGTCCTGCCGTCCTTCCGGCAGGGCGACGTAATAGCTCTTGTCGGTCTGAAGGGGAATGTCGAAGACGATTTCGAGGCGGCCGGAGGCAAGTTCCGCCTCGATGAGATATTTCGGCAGAAGGACAAAACCGATGCCGCTTGCGGCTGCCTCGATGATCATCGAGAACTGGTCGAAACGGCTTCCCTGATAGGCATTCTCGGCTGTCACCCCGTTCATCTCCAGCCATTCCGTCCATAGTTTCGGCCGCGTCGTCACATGCAGGAGCGGCTGCCCGGTCAGATCCTGTGGCTTGCTCACGCTGGCGCGGCGTAGCAGGGCGGGGCTTGCGACCGGCACGATCACTTCGTTGCACAAAAATGTGCAGGTGCCATGCGCCCAGACCGGCTGGCCGTAGTGAATGGCGAGATCGAAACCTTCTTCATCAAAATCGAAGGGATGCGAGCGCGAGCCGATGGTGATCGTTATTTCCGGATTGTCGTCGATGAAGCGGTGGAGGCGCGGCATCAGCCAGCGGCTGCCGAATGTTGGCAGCGTCGCGACGGAAAGCGATGCGTGTGAAGTTCCGGCCGAGACCGCGCGCACCATCAACTGTTCGGATTGCTGCAACAGGCGCCGCACATCGGGCAGGAATTTACGCCCCGCTTCGGAAAGCACGACCCGCCTGCGGATGCGCTCGAAAAGCTGCATTCCGGTCTGCGCTTCCAGTTCGCCGATCTGCCGGCTCACCGCGCTCTGCGTAAGGTTGAGTTCTTCCGCCGCACGCGTAAAATTGCCATGCCGTGCCGCGCATTCGAACGCTTGCAGGGTAACGATGTCAGGGACCAGTCTTCTGCGCGGATCCATTCCATTCTCGCATCAACTTACCCGCTTTCCTCATTGGAAAAGGGTCATTATGGCCATATATGATTACAGGAAAGAATGGAACGGTGTAAAACGCCAGTTTCACAGAACGAATGGCAAATTCGGGGAAAGAAGAGTGACGGGAGTTGAAAGCGCCGTATCGAAACGGCCTTTCCTCCCCTTTTAAGCCAAAAGGACGATGGACATGGATGCGACCACGAAGCTCGATGTGAAACAGGAAGCGGCGGCCCTGCTCGACAGGATGGGCGTTGCCCGCGATCTTTATACCGGCGGCGATATGGCCTCCTTCAGCCCGGTGACGGGTGAACAGGTCGCGAGCCTGAAGACCGTTTCGGTCGAGGGTGTCGCAGCCGTGATCGACCGGGCCGATGCCGCCTTCAAGACATGGCGCAATGTGCCGGCGCCCCGCCGTGGTGAACTGATCCGGCTGCTCGGCGAAGAACTGCGCACCTTCAAGGCCGATCTCGGCCGTCTCGTGTCGCTCGAAGCGGGCAAGGTTCCCTCCGAGGGCCTCGGCGAAGTGCAGGAAATGATCGATATCTGCGATTTCGCGGTCGGCCTTTCCCGCCAGCTTTATGGTCTTACCATCGCCACCGAACGCCCCGGCCATCGCATGATGGAAACCTGGCATCCGCTCGGCGTTGTCGGCGTCATCTCCGCCTTCAACTTCCCGGTTGCGGTGTGGTCGTGGAATGCGGCGCTTGCCATCGTCTGCGGCAATTCGGTGGTCTGGAAGCCTTCGGAAAAGACGCCGCTCACGGCGCTTGCCGTTCAGGGCATCTTCGAGCGCGCCGCCGCCCGTTTCGGCGATGCACCGGAAGGTCTTTCGCAGCTTCTGATCGGCGACCGTGCCGTGGGTGAAGCTCTGGTGGACAATCCCAAGGTGCCGCTCGTCTCGGCCACCGGCTCCACCCGCATGGGCCGCGATGTCGGTCCGCGTCTGGCGAAACGCTTCGCCCGCGCCATTCTGGAACTCGGCGGCAACAATGCCGGCATCGTCTGCCCTTCCGCCGATCTCGACATGGCGCTGCGCGCCATCGCCTTCGGCGCCATGGGCACGGCCGGCCAGCGCTGCACCACGCTTCGCCGTCTCTTCGTGCATGACAGCGTCTATGACCAGCTCGTGCCGCGTCTGAAAAAGGCCTATGCCTCCGTTTCCGTCGGCAACCCGCTGGAAACCTCCGCACTCGTCGGCCCGCTGGTCGACAAGGCGGCTTTCGACGGCATGCAGAAGGCCCTCGAAGCGGCGAAAGCGCATGATGGCGTGGTGAATGGCGGCGGCCGCGTGGATACGGGTGCGCCGGATGCCTATTACGTCAAGCCCGCTCTGGTCGAAATGCCGAAGCAGGCTGGACCGGTGCTGGAAGAAACCTTCGCGCCGATCCTCTATGTCATGAAATACAGCGATCTCGATCAGGCGATAGACGACCATAACGCTGTCGCTGCTGGTCTTTCCTCATCGATCTTCACCCGCGACATGCAGGAATCGGAGCGGTTCCTGTCGTCGGAAGGCTCCGATTGCGGCATTGCCAACGTCAATATCGGCACCTCGGGTGCGGAAATCGGCGGCGCCTTCGGCGGTGAGAAGGAAACCGGCGGCGGCCGTGAATCCGGTTCGGATGCGTGGAAGGCCTATATGCGCCGCGCCACCAACACCATCAACTACTCCAAGGCGCTGCCGCTGGCGCAGGGCGTTTCCTTCGATATCGAATAATCGCTTCCATAGAGAAATTGATCCATCATGCCGGCGCGGCTCCATCCGCGCCGGCATTTCTATTCGATGGGTCAGACGAGGGTGTCCGCGACGATTTGCGGAAAAGAGGCATTTGCGCGGAATTTTATTCCCGCAATATTGCTCATATTGAATTATCGTCTCTCTATCGTTTTAATGGAAAACCCTAGCATTGCTCCATATCGTGAACCGGCCAGAGGGGCTGGTGACAAGGAGATAAAATGCCAGCCATCACCCGCCGCGCGCTTTCCGCCAGCCTTTTTGTTGCCGCCGCATTCTCCGTTCTGCCGCTGCAGACGCAGGCGGCGGAAGAGCTGAAGATCGGTTATCAGAAAACCGGCCTGCCGGTGATCGCCCGCCAGCAGGGTGTCATCGAAAAGGCGCTGGAGGCCAAGGGCGTGAAGGTTTCCTGGGTTGAGTTCACCGCTGGCCCGCCGCTGGTGGAAGCCCTGAATGTCGGCTCCATCAATGTCGGCTGGACGGGGGATGCGCCGCCGATCTTCGGTCAGGCGGCGGGTTCCGCCATCGTTTATGTCGCGGCCCTTCCTTCGAACGGCAAGGGTGAAGCGATCTTCACCAAGCCTGAAAGCGGCATCAAATCGGTTGCCGATCTCAAGGGCAAGAAGGTCGGTGTCGGCAAGGGCACCAGCGCGCATAATCTGCTGGTGGCGGCGCTCGAGAAGAACGGCCTGAAATTCAGCGACATCGACGTGGTCTATCTCAGCCCCGCCGATGCTTCCGCCGCCTTCGCCAGCGACAAGATCGACGCCTGGGCCGTCTGGGATCCCTTCTATGCGATTGCGGAAACCCGCTACAAGCCGGTCACTCTGGCCCGCACCAGCGATGTGCTTGCTGTCAGCACCTATTTCCTCGCCAATCGCGGTTACGCCAAATCCAATGCGGATACGATCAACATCACCATCGATGCTCTGGGCGAGGCGGCGAAATGGTCCGCCGCCAACCGCGACAAGGTCGCCGCAGCTTTGCATGAGGTGACGGACGTGCCGCTGGAGGCGCAGACGCTTGCCGCCAACCGCTCGGAATTCGGCATTACGAGGATCGACGACAAGATCGTCGCCAGCCAGCAGGAAACCGCCGACCGCTTTTATCGTCTCGGCCTGATCCCGAAACAGATCAGCATCAAGGATGCCGTCTGGTCGGGCGCGACGAACTGAGCAAGAGCCGGAGGGTATGCCATGAGCACCGGAAAGCGTATCGAGATTGGCGGCATCACAGGCTGGCTGCTCCCCGCACTCATTCTTGCAGGCTGGGAGGCGGCGGCGCGTGCCGGTCTGATTTCCGCCAATGTGTTGCCGGCACCCTCCGCTGTCGCGGAAGCCTTCTGGCGGTTGCTGCTCTCGGGTGAGCTTATCGCCAATATCGGCGTCAGTTCCGCCCGCGCACTCGCCGGTTTCGCCATTGGCGGCTCCATCGGTTTCATCTTCGGGCTGGCCAACGGCCTCTCCAAATTTTCCCGCAGCTTCACCGATACGACGCTGCAGATGATCCGCAACATTCCGCATCTGGCGCTCATTCCGCTCGTCATCCTGTGGTTCGGCATCGATGAGGAGGCGAAGCTTTTCCTCGTCGCGCTCGGGGTGTTTTTCCCGATCTACATCAACACGCTGCTCGGCATTCAGGGTGTTGATCCGCAACTGGTGGAAATGGGCCGTACCTATGGCATGTCGCCATTCACGCTGTTCCGGCGGGTCATTCTGCCCGGCGCGCTGCCCGCCATTTTCACCGGCCTGCGTTATGCGCTCGGCATCATGTGGCTGACGCTCATCGTCGCCGAAACCATCTCTTCCTCGTCCGGCCTCGGCTATATGGCCATGCAGGCGCGCGAGTTCCTGCTGATCGACGTCGTGGTTCTGTCGATTCTCATCTATGCGCTTCTCGGCAAGCTGGCCGACAGTTTCGCCCGCTTCCTCGAAAGCATCTTCCTGCAATGGCATCCAGCCTTCAAGAAAGTCTGAGGTAACCCATGTCGACCGGCAATGTTACGACGCTGAGACGCCCGGATGCCCCGCCATCCCTCCCGTCGCAGGCGAAAATCGAACAACGCGAGAAGACGACAGAAGGCAAGGTCGCCTTCAGCTTCCGCAATGTGGCGAAGAGTTTTGGCGACAAACCGGTTCTGCGCGGTATCGATCTCGATGTGCGGGAAGGCGAGTTTCTGGCCATCATCGGCAAGAGCGGCTGCGGCAAGAGCACGCTCCTGCGTATTCTGGCCGGCCTCGACACCCCGACCACCGGAACCGTGTCGAAGGACGCTTCGAGCCGCACCCGCATGATGTTTCAGGAGCCGCGTCTTCTGCCGTGGGAACGTATCGCGAGCAACGTCTCCGTGGGGCTGACCGGCATCGCCAAGGGCGAGGCGGCGCAGGAACAGGCGCTTACAATTCTCGAAGAGGTCGGTCTGAAAGACCGGGCTGGCGAATGGCCCTATGTGCTTTCCGGCGGCCAGAAGCAGCGCGTGGCGCTGGCGCGCGCGCTGGTGGCCCATCCGCAAATCCTGGCGCTGGATGAGCCGCTCGGCGCGCTCGATGCGCTCACCCGCATTGAAATGCAGCTTCTGCTGGAGCGTATCTGGCGCAAGCAGAAATTCACCGCCGTTCTCGTCACCCACGATGTTTCCGAGGCCGTGGCGCTTGCGGATCGCATCGTCGTCATCGATGAAGGGCGCATCGCGCTCGATCTCGATGTGAAACTGCCCCGCCCGCGCCGTCATGGCACTGCGGAATTCGCAAGGCTGGAAGAGCAGGTTCTGAACCAGCTCTTCGGCCGGGGTGAAATCAACGGATAAAGCGTGGACCGGCAGGGCCGAGACCCCGCCGGACGATATCATCAGCCAATGCTCATCAGGCTGGCATTGCCGCCGGCGGCCGTGGTGTTGACGCTGACGGAAACCTCTTCGACCAGCCAGTCAAGATTATAGGGCTGGCTTTCCCCGGAAAGTGCTTCCGTTGCCGCGGCCTGAACGAGAACCAGCGGGCCGGGCAGGGCGGCGATCTTTTTATTGACGGCCACGACACGCTCCGCATCGCCCTCGACCAGTGCGCCGGCGAAGGGTGCTGATTTTTCCCAGTCATCCGCCCAGGCGATGCGCGAGGTCACGGTTGCCGGCAGTCCGTAAATGGATTTCTCCAGTCCCGAAGCATTGTCGATGACAACCGCGTTTCCGGTCGCGAGCGCTGCCGCAAGCTGGCGGTAAAGCCCCTGTTCGGTTGCCGGAACCAGCAGAACCTTTCCACGCGGATGCAGCGCATAGACATTGCGCTCGCCGACAGGACCCGCCAGCTCGGTTTCGAAACCGAGGCCGGAAAGAACTGCCGTCTGTCGTGCGGCTTCGGCCGCAACGGTTTCGCCGTTTTCATCCAGCCAGCGGGCAAGATCGACTGCGGCCTGATCCTGCTGGCTCGCAACCCGGTCAATCTTTGGGGCAACCTGTGTCATGCGGCCGAGATAAAGCGGACCGCCCGCCTTGGGACCGGTGCCGGAAAGGCCGCGCCCGCCAAAGGGCTGCACGCCGACCACCGCGCCGATGATGTTGCGGTTCACATAAAGATTGCCAGCCGCGACGCGGGACAGCACATGCTGGATCGTATCGTCGAGACGGGTATGCAGGCCGAAGGTCAGGCCATAGCCGGTAGCGTTGATCTCATCGATCAGCCGGTGGAGATTGTCGCGCTTGAAGCGGATGACGTGCAGCACCGGGCCGAAGACTTCGCGTTTCAGATCGGCGAGCGATTTCATCTCGATGATCGTCGGCGGTACGAAGGTGCCCTTGCCGGTTTCGCCGGCAAGCGTGATCTGTTCGATGCGATGGCCGAGCCCGCGCATTCCATCGATATGCTTTTCGATGATGCCCTTCGCCTCGGCGGTAATGACGGGACCGACATCGACGGAAAGCTTGTCGGTGCGGCCGATCCGCAATTCGTGCAGCGCGCCCTTCAGCATGGTCAGCGTGCGGTCCGCCACATCTTCCTGCAGGCAGAGAATGCGCAATGCCGAGCAGCGCTGGCCGGCGCTGTCGAAAGCGGATGCGATGACATCGGCGACCACCTGCTCGGCAAGCGCTGAGGAATCGACGATCATGGCGTTCTGGCCGCCGGTCTCGGCAATCAGCGGAACCGGCTGGCCATTGGCCAGAACCCGGCCGGCAAGCTGGCCCTGAATGAGCCGCGCCACTTCCGTCGAGCCTGTGAACATTACACCGGCTGTAAGGGGTGAACCAACAAGTGCGGCACCCGTCTTGCCGTCGCCCGGCAGAAGCTGCACGGCATCCTGCGGAACGCCGGCCTCATGCAGCAGGCGCACGCCTTGGGCCGCGATCAGCGGCGTTTCTTCGGCCGGCTTTGCAAGAACCGGATTGCCGGCAACCAGCGCCGCCGTCACCTGACCTATGAAGATCGCAAGCGGGAAGTTCCACGGGCTGATGCAGACGACCGGGCCGAGCGGCGTTTCGCCGGTCTTGAAGTTTCTGCGGGCTTCCGCCGCGTAATAACGCAGGAAGTCGATGGCTTCGCGCACCTCGGCAATGGCGTTCGGCATGGATTTTCCCGCTTCGCGCATGATGAGGCCGAGCAGGGCAGGCATTTCGGCCTGCATGGCGTCGGCGGCGCGCTCCAGGCAAGCGGCGCGCTCTTCCACCGGGGTGGATGGCCAGTTAGAGGCCACCGCCCGCTGCATGGCGGCTTCGACATCGGCTTCAGTCGGCTCCGTCACATGGCCGACGATATCATTGTGGTCGCCGGGGTTGAGAACCGGGCGCGTTTTGCCACCCGCCTGCGGTGCCGACGCTTTCCATTCCGTCGCAGCACCTGCCTTCAGGGTTTTGTCCAGTGCGGCGAGCGTCGTTTCACTGGAAAGATCGAGGCCGGCGGAATTTTTGCGTTCCGGGCCGAACAGGCCTTCAGGGGCGGCGATGCGGTCGTGACGCGCGCCGGGAACGGTATAGGCCTTGACGACGGCAACCGGGTCTTCCAGCAGGGAATCCACCGGCACGGCTGGGTCGGCAATGCGGTTGACGAAGGAAGAGTTCGCACCGTTTTCCAGCAGGCGACGGACGAGATAGGCCAGCAGCGTCTCATGGGTGCCGACGGGGGCATAAAAGCGGCACGGCCGGTCGAGCTTCTTCTTGCCGACGACTTCGCTGTAAAGCGGTTCGCCCATGCCATGCAGGCACTGGAACTCATAATCGCCGAGTTTGAAGCCGGGGCCGGCGAGATGGTAGATCGTCGCCATGGACTGCGCGTTATGGGTCGCAAATTGCGGAAAGACCAGATCGCGCGCGGCGAGCAGCTTGCGGGCGCAGGCAATGTAGGAGACGTCCGTGTGGACCTTGCGGGTGAAAACCGGGAAGTCCTCCAGCCCGTCCACCTGCGCGCGCTTGATTTCCGCATCCCAATAGGCGCCCTTGACGAGACGCACCATGATGCGGCGGCCCGAACGGCGGGCGAGATCGATGATGTAGTCGAGAACGAAGGGGCAGCGGCGGCCATAGGCCTGCACGACGAAACCGAGGCCATTCCAGCCGGCGAGGTCCTTGTCGAGCGCCAGTTCCTCCAGAAGGTCAAGCGACAGTTCCAGACGGTCGGCTTCCTCCGCATCGATGTTGAGGCCGATATCGTATTTCTTGCTGAGCAGCATCAGCGATTTGACGCGCGGCAGCAGTTCCGCCATCACCCGCTCCGCCTGCGCACGGGCGTAACGCGGATGCAGAGCCGAAAGCTTGATGGAAATGCCCGGTCCGCCATAGATGCCGCGCCCGGCAGACGCCTTGCCGATGGCGTGGATGGCGTTTTCGTAGTCCTTGTAATAGCGCTCCGCATCCTTGGCGGTGGTCGCGGCTTCGCCCAGCATGTCGTAGGAATATTGGAAGCCCTGTTCTTCCAGCGGCTTCGAACGCTTGATCGCTTCGCCGATCGTTTCGCCGGTCACGAATTGCTCGCCCATCATGCGCATGGCCATATCGACGCCGCGACGGATGACGGGTTCGCCAGCGCGGGCGATCAGCTTGGTCAGCGCCGCCGAAAGGCCGCTGTCGTTTACCGTCGAGGTCAGCTTGCCGGTGATGACGAGGCCCCAGGTGGCGGCGTTGACAAAGAGCGAGCGCCCGCCGCCAATATGGGACTTCCAGTCTCCGCGGGCGATCTTGTCGCGGATCAGCGCGTCGCGGGTGGCGGTGTCGGGAATGCGCAGCAGCGCTTCGGCAAGGCACATCAGCGCCACGCCCTCATGGCTGGAGAGCGAATATTCCTGCACCAGCCCCTCGACGCCAGTACCCTTGGTCTTGGCGCGCAATGCCTCGATCAGTTTGCGGGCCGTGTCGCGAATGGCTTTCGTTTCTTCCGCCGTCACCGTAGCCGCCTCGATCAGCGGCGCCAGGCATTCTTCCTCGGGGCGACGATAGGCGGCAGTGATCGCCTTGCGCAGCAGGCTTTGCTCGCGCACCGGCGGCGCAAAATTCTGGAAGATACCGTTCGCCACTACACCGGCGTTGCTTGCACCATCGGCCATTCTGAAAAATCCTGAAAACGCTGTTGAAGACAGACCTTCGGCGGCAGCGTGTCCTCCGCCCGCCGCTTGTCATCCTGTCGCAGACAATATCATCACCGCAGAAATTGCTATGGCCCTATTTTCAGGATAAAACAGGCAATATGAACTTTTATTTTTGAGATATGGCGTTAAATCACATGGCAAATAGTCAAAAAACAGACGATCTGGATCACTTCGATCTCAAGATTCTCGAGGCGCTCAGCGAAGACGGGCGCATGTCCGTGCTGCAGCTCTCGAAAAGGGTCGGTCTTTCCAAGACGCCCTGCCAGACACGGCTGAAACGGCTGGTGGACGAGGGCTATATTCTCGGCTTCCGCGCCATGCTCAATCCGCAGAAGCTCGGTGTCGATCACATCGCCTTCGCCGAGGTAAAGCTTTCCGATACGCGCGAAAAGGCGCTGGAGGAATTCAACGCGGCGGTGCGCAAGATCAAGGAAGTGGAGGAGTGCCACATGATCGCCGGCGCCTTCGATTATCTTCTGAAGGTGCGCACCAGCGATATCCGCAAGTATCGAAGGGTACTCGGCGAGAAAATCTCAAGCCTGCCATCCGTCGCCAACACCTCGACCTTCGTGGTCATGCAATCGGTCAAGGAAACCGGCATCTGAAAAGCGGATATGAAAAAACGGGCAGACGTTTGCCTGCCCGTTTCTGATGTTCACTTTCCTCAGCGCGCCGTGGCCGCCGCCGTCACCGCGGTCATCTGCGCGTCCGGGCCGAACTCGTTTTCGTTTTCGATGCCGAGCAGCTCCTGCAGCCGCAGCCTTGCGCGGCTGACACGGCTCTTGATGGTGCCGACGGGGCAACCGCAGATTTCGGCGGCCTCCTCGTAGGCAAAGCCCGAAGCCCCGATCAGCAGGATCGCTTCACGCTGGTCGTCCGGCAGTTTTGCCAGTGCCGCGCGGAAGTCCTGAAGGTCGACCGAACCATGCTGTTCTGGCGGCACCGACAGGCGCGAGGTATAGACCCCATCCGTATCCTGCACCTCACGGCCGGATTTGCGGATCTGGCTGTAGAACTCGTTGCGCAGGATCGTTACCAGCCATGCCCGCATGTTGGTGCCCGGCTGGTAGCTGTCCTGTTTCGCCCATGCCTTCATGATCGTGTCCTGCACGAGGTCGTCGGCACGGTCCCGCGAGCGGATGAGCGAAATCGCGAAGGCGCGCAGGTTTGGCAGCGCCGCCAGCATTTCCCGTTTGAAGTTGTATTCTGTCAGCTCCGGCTCTTTCGCCATCATTCCTCCGAAGCCTTCATTTTGGCTCTGCTTTCGGCTTCATCGAGTTTTTCGAGAAGGTCGAGGAATTTGTCAGGGATGCCTTCATCCTGAACGGCATCATAAAGCTCCCTGAGCTTACGGGAAATCACCGCCCGCCCGGAGTGTGGAACCTGGGGGGCGGCCGAATTGTCCGGCTGATCTTGGTCCGATTGAAATATGCTCATAACGTCCGGTATTCCTTTTGCGTCGTGGCAAAGAATGCGCCGTGAAAAAAATAGTTCCGGCGGTCCGGAACTTTTTTTGCAACGCGCACGTTGCTATCGTGGGTTTGCGTTGCAGACCGCATGAAAGGGGAGAATTCCATGTCAGTTTCTACACGCATCGCACCGCACCTGCCATATCTGCGCAGGTTCGCGCGTGCCGTTTGCGGCTCACAATCGACGGGCGATGCCTATGTTGCGGCAACACTCGAAGCTCTGATCGCCGATATCAGCATTTTTCCGCAGACAAGCAGTGATCGCGTTTCGCTCTATCAATTGTTCGTATCGATCTTTAGTTCCGTCACGATCAATATTAAGACCGACGAAAACCTGTCGGGATGGGAAAAACGCGCCTCGGCCAACCTCTCCGCCGTGCCGGCGCTGGCCCGTCAGGCGTTCCTTTTGACCACGGTCGAAGAATTCACACCTTCGGAAACCGCAGAGGTTCTGAAAGTCTCCGAAGATCAGGTCGGCAAGCTGATCGATGAGGCAGCCTCTGAAATCGCCCGGCAGGTGGCGACCGATATCATGATCATCGAGGACGAACCTCTGATCGCCATGGATATCGAGCAGATGGTCACCGATCTCGGCCACCGCGTCACGGGCATCGCCCGCACCCATACGGAAGCGCTCGATCTCTTCCATCGCACCCAGCCGAAGATGATCCTTGCCGATATTCAGCTCGCCGATGGCAGTTCCGGTCTCGATGCAATGAAGGACATCCTGCAGATGACCACGCTGCCGGTAATCTTCATCACCGCCTTCCCCGAGCGTCTTCTGACGGGCGAGCGGCCCGAGCCGACCTTCCTTGTGACGAAGCCGTTTAATCCGGACATGGTGAAAGCGCTTATCAGCCAGGCCCTGTTTTTCAACGAAAGCTCACGCGTCGCGGCGTGAATTTTGCCGAAACCGCAGACTGACCGGGAACCACTCTGGTGCCCGGGCGTTGGCGGTTACGGTCGTGGGGCTGCACCCGCGGCTTTCTGCAAGGAGACGAATTTGCATCGGCTGGCATGGCATAACGCGGAGAGGGACGAAAGCGAACTTCACGATTCGCTCGTCCTCGCCTTGCTCGATTCGGGTGAGACAGTCATGCTGCAGGACTGGAACCGCGACTATATATTCGTGGCCAATCTGCCGGATGTCTGGAAAATTCCGGCAGAATCCCGTCCCACAGATGAAAATCTGTTCGGTAACGATCTCTCCGCCCGACTGGCCGATCTCAAGAAGGACATGAACACGGCGGGCAGCCGCGGCATGCTGGAAGTCAATGCCGGCAATGATCGCGTCTTCCAGTTTCAGGTTCATTCCACTCTTAACCAGACGAACCAAGTGGTGATGAAAACCACCATTCGCGAGGTGACGGCGGAAAGGCGGCGCGAGCAGCTTCTGCGCTCGCTACTGCGCGAGGTCAGCCACCGTTCCAAGAACCTCCTGGCGATCATCCAGAGCCTTGCCGGCCAGACGGCCCGGTTCAGCCTGACCAAGGATGATTTTCTGCGCAAGTTCCGCGGCAGACTACACGCTCTCGCCCAGAGTCAGGATCTCATTACGGATTCGGACTGGCGGGGCGCGCGCATATTCGAGTTGTTGCGCCAGCAATTCGATCTTTATGTGCCGGAATATCCGAACCTCATCCATATGGAAGGCGAAAACCTGCTGCTCAATCCGAATGGCGCGCTTTATATCGGGCTCGCCTTCCATGAGCTGGTCGTCAACACCGTCAGCCATAGCGGCAATCTCGCCTATCACCCGCCCATATCCCTGCAATGCCGTCAGGAGGGTGATTTTTATATCGTTGAATGGAATGAGCCGATGATGCCGTCGAAAGAGCCGGCGGAGACCCGGCGCGGCAGCTTCGGCAGCGTGGTGCTGGAAAAGGTGGTTCCGTCCGCATTGGGGGGAAGCGCGGAATACGAGTTGACGCCGGAGCGGATCGTCTACCGGCTGAAATTTCCTTCCGGCGACGGCGCGGATGCCTGAAATCGCGATATCGCGCGCAGCGCCGGGTTCATCTTTGATTTCATGAAAACCAAAACAAATAGCACGGCTCATGAAAGAGCCGTGCTATTTTTATGACAGGTTTTCAGGGGCGAAACCTGTTTATTTTCAGCCAAGCTTCAGGCGGGGACGGGGGAATTGCTTGGCCTGCAGTAAAAACACGCCCGACCGGATTCGGTTCCCAAAAAATGCGTTTTTTTAACTTTGCGCAAAATACCAGCCATTTTTGCCTCGGCTTTTGCGGTCTGCGCGGCGGATAGGTCCGCAAGTCTCGGCCTCAATGCGTGCCTGTCTGTTCCGACCGTTTGGGCGTGAAATAACGCATCGGCGCTTCCAGCGACCACTCGAAGCCGGATTCACGATATTCCGTCAGCACCTGCCCGCCGAAGGCGCCTTCCGCATGTCTTTTGATGACCGTGGTGCCGAAGCCTTTGCGGCTCGGTTCTCTGGCCGGCGGTCCGCCGGTTTCGGTCCAGACGAGATGGATCATCTGCCGCCCGTCTTTTTCACGCGACTGCCAGCGCAGGGTAATTTTTCCCGCTGGAGCCGACAATGAGCCGTATTTGATGGAATTCGTCGTCAGCTCATGGACCACCAGACCGAAATTCTGTGCCGCTTCCGGGGAAAGCATGAAATCGTCTCCCACCAGCACGATGCGCTGTGCCACGGTTCCGAAAACATCGAGGTGGGTTTCAATCAGCTTGCGGATCGGCAGACCCTGCCATTGTACCTCCGCCAGCGCCCGGATCGACATTCCAAGGCCGCGCAGGCGGTGATCGACCTCCTTCTGGAATTCCGGAATGCTTTTATTTTCGCGTCCCAATTGCCGTATCATCGCCTGAACAAGCGTCAGAATGTTCTTGGAACGGTGAACCAGCTCGTGCAGCAGCAATTGCAGGCGCTCTTCCGACTGGCTTCTGTCGAAGGATGCGTTGGAGAGCGCGATGGCGACCTGATTGGCCTCCTTTATCTTGGTATCGACGGGCGCGACGATCTCGCCTTCGCCGATGCGCTCGGCCATCAGGGTCAGGTCACGAATGGAGCTGCGCAATTGCCGGCCGACCAGATAGGCGCCGCCAATGGCAATCAGCACCAGCATCAGGCTGCCGATCATCATCTGCCGCCAGGTGTCTATCAGCGCCGCCTGACTTGCGGCGAGCGGACCCCACATCACCGTCTTCCATTGCCAGCCCGGCAATTGAGCATAGGCATAGAGGTTACCCTTGCCGTCGAAAAAATTGCCGCTGAAGGCCTGCATTTCCGAAAGGACATCGGGGGTGACAAACGGCTTGCCCACTTCCGCCTCTTCGGGCGCGCTTGAGACGACAACGCGGTTGTTGCCGTCAATGATGGCGACCGCCCAGTTGCGCGGCAGGTTTTCCGTGGGGATGAGCCGGCTCAGGTCGCTGGTATTCTGCGTCAGGATCAGGGCGTCTCCGGCGGGATCCAGGTCCGGGCCGAGCGGCATGGTGACGTTGAACACCCATTCCTTGCTGGTCGAGCCGAAAAACATGTCCGAGACGGTGATGCGGCGGGAGTCGATCGCTTTGGCCAGATTGGCTTCCGCCGGCACCTTGCCGAGCGGCTGGCCATAGGGCACGCGCGTATTGAGACGTTGCTGACCATCCTTGGTGGCGAGAATGGCGTAAAGGCCCTCCCGTTTCAAACTATCGGCGACGCGCCCCTGAAACGCGGCGAGGTTGCCGCTCTCAAGTTCCGGGAATTGCGACAGGAGATTGAGCGAGGTGGCGATTTCCTGCAGGCGGCGGTCGATGTTGCGGGAGACCACCCGTACATCTTCGATGGTTTCCCGTTGCAGGTCGTCGCGTTTTTCCGCCTCTAGGCGCAGCATCAGATAGCCGCCGAAAAGAATGAGCGGCAGGGTAATGACGGTAGCCATCACCACCAGATAGGTGCCGATGGAGGCGGTCGGGAAAAAATTCGCACTGCGCCGACGCAAAGCCGAGATCATGTCTTTCAGTCTGTCGCCGGGTCGAGGCATACAAAAAACTCCGGCAGTCATGGCATTGTTACGACACGGATAATACCGTGCCGTCCCCCTTTAGCAATGCCTGATTTTTACCTTCGGTTGTTGCGGCCGGTCACAATCGCACAGACTCGGTTGAAAAAATCGGAACTATTTCAACGACCAACCCGTTTGCCAGACGAACCGGCCGAGGAGCGGACATGAAATTCATCACCGCCGGCCAGTTGAGAACGATGAAAGGAAGGTACGAAATGGCAAAGAAACTTACAATCCTCGTCACTGCCGCTCTGATGGGCACGACGGCTTTCGCGCCGCTGGCCATCGCTCAGGGCACGACCCAGCCTGCGCCGGCAAACCCGAGTGTACAGACGGAGCCGGCAACCCCGCCTGCCACACCGATGACGCCTGCTGCTCCTTCGACCAATGACAGCGCGGCTACAACGACAGGCGGCGCTTATCTCACCGAACAGGGCGAAACGCAGGTCAGCGCCAATGATTATATCGGCAAGGCGGTCTATACCGCTGCCGATGAAAGCATCGGTAACGTCACCAACCTGATCATGGAAGAAGACGGTGGTCTGGTTGCGGCCGTGATTGGCGTCGGCGGCTTCCTGGGTATCGGCGCAAAGGACGTTGCCGTTCCGATGGACAAGGTAACGATGACGCGCAACGCGCAGGACGGCACCATCCGCCTGACCACGACCGAAACGGCGGAAACGCTGAAGGCCGCTCCCGAATTCAAGACGCTGGAACAGAAGGCCAGCGAAAAGAATGCGGCAACGCCGGCGGCTCCTGACAGCACGACGACATCCGCCACCAAGCCCTAATTCCCGTCCCTGGGAGGCAGGAGCGGGACCGGCTTCAATCAGCTGTCCCGCAGGAGGCACCGGCCAACAGGCCGGTGTCTTTTTTATGTTTGGCCGCCGGCTGTTCAATCCCCGGCATTGCGGGAGGAATGCCACGCCCAGGCGGATTTGATGATGTCCGACAGGGAATAACGCGGTTCCCAGCCGAGAACCTCCTTCGCCTTGTCGTTATTGGCAACGAGTGTCGTGGAATCGCCGTCGCGCCGCCCGGTATATTCGACGGGGAAGGGGCGGCCGGAAACGTCCGAAATCGCCGCCAGCAGTTCCTTCACCGTGGTGCCGGTGCCGGTGCCGAGGTTGAGTTCGACGGTCTCCCCGCCGGCAAGCAGATAATCCACAGCCCGCACATGCGCATCGGCGAGATCGAGAATGTGGATATAGTCGCGCACGCAGGTGCCGTCGCGCGTGTCGTAATCCGTGCCGAACACCTTGAAGCCCTGACGCCGGCCGAGTGCGGCCTCGATGGCCAGCGGGATCGCGTGGGTTTCCGGCTTGTGCCATTCGCCGATGCGGCCTTCGAAATCCGCGCCGGCGGCATTGAAGTAGCGCAGCATCACGGAGCGCAGCCCCTTATAGGTGCTGTAGTCCTTCAGCGCCTGCTCCACCACCCATTTGGTGCGGCCATAGGGGTTGATCGGCGCCTGCCGGTGCGTCTCGTCGATCGGCACCTGTTCCGGCAATCCGTAAGTTGCGCAGGTGGAGGAGAAGACGAATGCCGTGACGCCGGCATCGATGGCGGCGGAGAGGAGGTTGAGCGAGCCGATGACGTTGTTGTCGTAGAAAGCCACGGGCTGCTTGACCGATTCGCCGACTTCGATCAGCGCGGCGAAATGCAGAACGGCTTCCGGCCGGTGTTTGGTGAAGACCTCATCCAGCCGCGCCCGGTCGCGAATATCGCCCTGTTCGAAGGGCCCCCAGCGGACGAATTCCTCGTGCCCGTTGGACAGATTGTCGAAAACGACCGGTTCATATCCTCGCTCAGACAGGAGAAGGCAGGTGTGCGAACCGATATAGCCGGCACCGCCGACGACAAGGACTTTCTTCTTCATCAATTGCCTTTCAGAAAATTACGGACGCGCCGAGACCGCCCGAGACTGTATGTCACTTTGTTCAAATAAGGGCGGCGTGGCGGGTAACGCCATCAACCATTCTATCCTTCGCGGGTAACATAAAAAAAACCGCGCATCCATCGTCTGGACGCGCGGTTTGCCTTGTCGTGCCGCCAAGAAATTACTTGGACTTTTTCGTATTGACCCTTGTGGCCAGGAAACCGGCCGCGACAGCCACGGCGAGCGTCGCATAGGGACGTGCCTGGATCGCCAGCGTCAGCAGCGATTGCAGGGCGAGCGGCGCTGCGGCAAGCGGCGCCGCCGTCAAAGGCGCGACAGCGGGCCGTGCGGCGTAGACCCTCGGACGTTTGACGATCGCCAGCGCCACCAGCATGATGACGCCGAGCAGGAACGCTGTCCCTGCGACGACGAGCGCCGCAGGGCCTGCACCCACATGCCGGGCAAGATAGATTGACCCCGCCACCACGGCGGCGATGAAGGCGATCAGAAAAAATATCCCGGTCATCACCGACAGGATTATGGTCGCGCGCAATCGCCGTGTAACGACACGCCCCTCGCGCTGGGTCTCCCCCAGATAGACCAGCAATGCCTCAAGCATGAGCGCGGCCTTATCGACGCGTCAGAAGGGCGAGCACGAAACCGACGCCGACGGCGATGCCGAGCGACTGAAGCGGGTTCTTCTGGACGTGGTCGGTGAGGTTGTCGTTGAGCGTGGAGATTTCATTGCGGACGCTGTCGGCCATTTCTCCGGATGCGGTGAGGGCGTCATCGGCCACACGGGCGGCCTGCGCCTTCAGCTCATGCGAAGCGCCGACGCCGAGCGCCTTCACGCTTTTGGCAAGACTAGCCAGATCTTCGCGAAGCTGGGCGAGCTGCGCTGCCACATCGGCCGCATCGCCGTTTTCGAGGGATTGCTGGATCTTGTCGCTGACGCTGCTACGCACGCTTGCCATAGGTGAGGTCCTTCCTGAACATCATTGATGGGACGACGGCACGTCACCGTCGTCCGTGAAGCTTCGTTTCGGCGGCCGAAACACCCGCCTGTCCGTCAGTCAAACGCGCCGATGCCGGCTTGGTTCCGCAACGGGACGGGTTTTCTTGTTGGCACTTCGGCTCGGGGGCGATTTTCGAGGAATTCGGTGCCTGACATTTGTTTTCCTGTCACAAGCATCCTATAAGGCCCATCATCGAGACGTACCTTGACTTCAATCAATATGTGAAACGACATGCTCCAGACGCCCTATTACCTCATCGACAAGACAAAACTTCTTCGCAACATGGAGAAGATTGCCTATGTGCGGGAAAAATCCGGCGCCAAGGCGCTCTTGGCGCTGAAGTGCTTCGCCACATGGTCGGTGTTCGATTTCATGTCGCAATATATGGACGGCACCACCTCGTCCTCGCTCTACGAGGTCCGTCTCGGCCGCGAGAAATTCGGCGGCGAGACCCATGCTTATTCCGTCGCCTATGCCGATTATGAAATCGACGAGGTGATTGCGAATGCGGACAAGATCATCTTCAATTCGATCGGTCAGCTGGAGCGTTTTGCCGACAAGGCATCTGGCATCACGCGCGGTCTGCGCCTCAACCCGCAGGTCAGCTCCTCGAGCTTCGACCTCGCCGATCCCGCACGTCCCTTCAGCCGTCTCGGCGAATGGGATGTCGCCAAGGTCGACAAGGTGATGGACCGGATTTCCGGCTTCATGATTCACAACAATTGCGAAAACAGCGATTTTTCCCTGTTCGACCGCATGTTGACGCAGATCGAGGAGAAATTCGGATCGCTGCTATCGCGCGCCGAATGGGTAAGCCTCGGTGGCGGCATCCACTTTACCGGAGACGATTACCCGCTCGACCAGTTCTGCGACCGTCTGCGCGCCTTCTCGGAAAAATACGGCGTTCAGGTGTATCTCGAGCCGGGCGAAGCGTCGATCACGAAGAGCACGACGCTCGAAGTGACCGTTCTCGACACGCTGTTCAACGGCAAGAACCTCGCCATCGTCGACAGTTCGATCGAGGCGCACATGCTTGATCTCTTGATCTATCGCGAGAGCGCCAAGGTTTCGCCGAACGAGGGCGAACATCCCTACATGGTCTGCGGCAAGTCCTGCCTCGCCGGTGATATTTTCGGCGATTTCCGTTTCGACAAGGAGCTGAAGGTCGGTGACCGCATCTCCTTCCAGGATGCTGCCGGCTATACCATGGTCAAGAAGAACTGGTTCAACGGTGTCAAGATGCCGACGATCGCCATCAAGGAACTGGACGGCAGCGTGCGCGCCGTTCGTGAATTCGACTTTGCCGATTTCGAGCAAAGCCTGTCTTAAACCCTGTTTTTAACATGAAACGAAGCTCATCCCTGCGGGGAAAAGGAGGCATCACCTGAAATGAAGAAGAACGTTCTGATCATCGGCGCCGGTGGCGTAGCACAGGTCGTGGCGCATAAATGCGCCCAGAACAGCGATGTATTGGGAGACATTCATATTGCGTCACGGACCTTGGGAAAGTGCCGCAAGATTGTCGAGTCCGTACGCGAAAAGAAGAGCCTCAAGACAGATGTGAAACTTGAGGCCCATGCGCTTGACGCGATGGATATCGAGGCGACGAAAGCCTTGATTAAACAGACCGGTGTTGAAATCGTCATCAACGTCGGTTCGGCTTTCGTCAACATGTCCGTTCTTCGTGCCTGCATGGACACGGGTGTTGCCTATATGGATACGGCGATCCATGAGGATCCCACCAAGATTTGCGAGACGCCGCCGTGGTACGGAAACTACGAATGGAAGCGCGCTGAAGAGTGCAAGGAAAAGGGCATTACCGCCATTCTCGGCGTCGGTTTCGACCCGGGCGTGGTCAACGCCTATGCGCGTCTTGCCAAGGATGAGTATTTCGACAAGGTCACTTCGGTCGATATCGTCGATATCAATGCCGGCAGCCACGGTCGCTGGTTCTCAACCAACTTCGATCCGGAGATCAACTTCCGCGAATTCACCGGTGTTGTTTACTCCTGGCAGAATGGCCAGTGGCAGACGAACCAGATGTTCGAAGTCGGCCAGGAATTCGACCTGCCTGTCGTCGGCAAGCAGAAGGCCTATATGACCGGCCATGACGAAGTGCATTCGCTGTCCAAGAACATGGACGGCGCCGATGTGCGCTTCTGGATGGGCTTTGGCGATCACTATATCAACGTCTTCACGGTGCTGAAGAACCTCGGCCTCCTGTCCGAAAAGCCGGTCAAGACCGCCGAAGGCCTGGAAGTCGTGCCGCTCAAGGTGGTCAAGGCCGTGCTGCCCGATCCGTCTTCGCTGGCGCCCGATTATGTTGGCAAGACCTGCATCGGCGATATCGTCAAGGGCATCAAGGACGGCAAGGAGCGCGAAGTCTTCATCTACAACGTGGCCGACCACAAGGAAGCCTATGAAGAAGTCGGCTCGCAGGGCATTTCTTACACCGCCGGCGTTCCGCCGGTCGCCGCCGCCATGCTCATCGCCACTGGCGAATGGGATGTGAAGCAGATGGCAAACGTCGAAGAACTGCCGCCGAAGCCGTTCCTGAACCTTCTGAACAAGATCGGTCTTCCGAACCGCATCAAGGACGAAAGCGGCGATCGCGCGCTGGAGTTCTGATTGCCGGTGCTCTGAGAAGTTGAGACAAAATAAAAGCCCCGCGAAAGCGGGGCTTTTTGCTGAATCTGTCGACCTGAATCGATTGCAAAGTTTTCGCATCCCCACTCCGTCACCCCGGACTTGATCCGGGGTCTAGCGCGATCAAGTCTTTGATCGCAAAAGGGTCTTCTCACGACGCAGACGCGTCGTGGCTGGATGCCGGATCAGGTCCGGCATGACGGAGGAGGTCGTCGACCGCCTTGAGTCCCACAAAAAGGGACCCATTTTCCTGCAAGAGCTAAAAACGAAGGGCGTCCTCAGCCCTTCGTCGGCTTCGGCCCACGCTTTTCGAAAGGCTTGTCCTTCTTGCCCTCGTATTTCGGCTTGTCGCCGAAGGGCTTTTTCTTTTTCCAGGACTTATCGTCGCCCTTGCGGTCATCGCGGGGGCCGCTTGCATTGTCCGATTTGCTGAATTTCCGCTGCGCCTTGGCCGGGCGCGTGTCTTCGCGGAAACCGCCGGTCATTTCCGGCTTGCCTTCCAGCGCCTTCAGACGGATGCCCTTTTCGAGCGTCATGTCCTTGCCGATGGCAGAGGTGAAACGGTCGACGGCGTCGGCCGCCAGTTCCACGAAGGTCTCCGTCTGCTGCATGCGGATCGCGCCGATATCCTGGCGGGTGATCTTGCCGAAACGGCAGAGCATGGGGATCAGCCAGCGCGGTTCGGCGCTCTGCTTGCGGCCGACGGACAGCGAAAACCAGGCGCTGTCGGCGAAATCGGAGCGTTCGCGGCGCGGCGCATTGTTCTCGACCGTCTCGAAGCTGTCGCGGCGCGGCTTGCGATTGTTGTCCAGCGAGACTTCCGCGATGTCTTCGGGCGCGGAACGTCCGGCGTGGTACAGGCGCACGAAAGCGGCGGCGACCTTTTCAGCGCCGTGCTGTTCGAGCAGCCTCGTGACGAAATCGCGCTCGTCCTCGGCCACGTCCTCGGTGAGCGATGGATCGGCCAGAAGCCGGGCGCCATCGCGCTCGACGATCTCTTCGGCCGAAGGCGGGCGAACCCATGCCGGGCTGACCTTGGCGCCTTCCAGCAGGCGCTCTGCCTTGCGGCGCTGGTTGATAGGCACGACGATGGCGCTAACACCCTTCTGACCGGCGCGGCCGGTGCGGCCGGAGCGATGCAGAAGCGTTTCGGAATTGGTCGGCAGGTCGGCGTGGATGACGAGTTCGAGACCCGGCAGGTCGATACCGCGGGCGGCAACGTCGGTCGCCACGCAGACGCGGGCGCGACCGTCGCGCATGGCTTGCAGCGCATGGGTGCGTTCGTTCTGGGTCAGTTCGCCGGAAAGGGCCACCACGGCAAAGCCGCGATTGTTCAGGCGCGCCGTCAGATGGTTCACGGCTGCTCGGGTGGAGCAGAAGACGATGGCGTTGCGGGCTTCATAAAAGCGCAGCGCATTGATGATGGCGTTCTCGCGGTCGGCCGGCGTCACCTGCATGGCGCGGTATTCGATATCCACATGCTGCTTCTGTTCGGAAGCGGTGGCGATGCGAACGGCGTTCTTCTGGTAGCTTTCCGCAAGCTTGGCGATGCTGCGCGGAACGGTGGCCGAGAACATCAGCGTGCGGCGGGTTTCCGGCGATTCTTCCAGAATGAATTCCAGATCTTCACGGAAGCCGAGATCGAGCATCTCGTCGGCCTCGTCAAGCACCACGGCGCGGATGGACGACAGATCGAGTGCATTGCGCTTGATGTGGTCGCACAGGCGACCAGGCGTGCCAACGACGATATGGGCCCCGCGCTCCAGCGCCCGGCGCTCATTGCGGATATCCATGCCGCCGACGCAGGAGGCAATGGATACACCGGCAAACTCATAAAGCCATTCCAGTTCGCGCTTGACCTGCATGGCCAGTTCGCGCGTGGGGGCGATGGCAAGCGCCAGAGGAGCAGCGGCCTGGCCGAAACGGGTATTGTCACGCAGCAGCGTGGTCGCGAGCGCGATGCCGAAGGCAACGGTCTTGCCGGAACCGGTCTGCGCGGAAACCAGCGCGTCCTTGTCGGCGAGTTCGGGCGCAAGCATGGCCTGCTGCACGGGGGTCAAGTCTTTGTAGCCGCGTTTTTCCAACGCCTGCGCGATCGCCGGGGCGATACCCTGGGTGTCTGTCATCTACCGTCTTTCGGATATGAAGCTGCCCGCATCCGCCCGAAACCAATAGATCCTAAAGTCTCCGGGGCAGCCGATACGGGCCATTTCGGCCATCTGGCCGGTTGCATTGCCGCGCTCATACTGCGAATGGGCCGGTTTGTACAGTGCACTGCGGTACGCTCTTTTGCCGGTGCTTTAACCCGCCGACGTTTTCGTCCCGCCATAGTTCCGGAGCGATGCTGCGAAAAAGGCGTACCGCATGGTTCATAAACGGCATTGCGTGCCCCCCGCCTTTTCGCTAAGAGACCCGCAACTTGAGGCTCTTTGTCAGGAAGAGCCGACTGGGTTTGTTCTTGTCCGTCCGCTCTTCGAAGGAGCCGGCGGGAAAATGGGATGGTACTGGTCAAGGCTATGGCTCGCATTGTCATGAAATTCGGCGGCACGTCCGTCGCGAACCTCGAACGCATTCACAATGTCGCACGGCATGTGAAACGCGAAGTGGATGCCGGCCATGAAGTGGCCGTGGTCGTTTCCGCCATGTCCGGCAAAACCAATGAGCTGGTGGACTGGGTGCAGAACGCCGCGAAGGTGGCCGGCGCCAACGCCGCCTCCTTTTTCGATGCGCGCGAATATGACGCGGTCGTCGCATCCGGCGAACAGGTGACATCCGGTCTTCTGGCGATCACGCTGCAATCCATGGGCATCAATGCACGCTCCTGGCAGGGCTGGCAGATCCCGATCCGCACCGACAATGCGCATGGCGCCGCCCGCATTCTTGAAATCGACGGCTCGGATATCGTGAAACGCATGGGTGAAGGTCAGGTTGCCGTTGTCGCCGGTTTCCAGGGCATCGGCCCGGACAACCGCATCGCGACGCTCGGACGCGGCGGTTCGGATACGTCCGCCGTTGCGATTGCCGCGGCCGTCAAGGCGGATCGTTGCGACATTTATACCGATGTCGACGGCGTTTATACGACCGATCCGCGCATCGAGCCCAAGGCTCGCCGCATGAAGAAGATCGCCTTCGAGGAAATGCTCGAAATGGCGTCTCTTGGCGCGAAGGTTCTGCAGGTGCGCTCGGTCGAGCTTGCCATGGTACACAAGGTGCGCACCTTCGTTCGCTCCAGTTTCGAGGATCCCGATGCGCCGGGCATGGGCGACCTCATCAACCCGCCCGGTACTTTGATTTGTGACGAGGATGAAATCGTGGAACAGGAAGTCGTAACCGGCATCGCCTATGCCAAGGATGAAGCACAGATCTCGCTGCGCCGCGTGGCCGACCGTCCGGGCGTTTCCGCCGCGATCTTCGGGCCGCTCGCCGAAGCGCATATCAACGTCGACATGATCGTGCAGAACATCTCCGAAGACGGTTCGCGCACCGACATGACCTTCACCGTTCCTTCGGGCGACGTTGCCAAGGCGATCAAGCTTCTGGAAGACAACAAGGCCCAGATCGGCTTCGATGTTGCGCAGAACGAGACCGGTCTCGCAAAGGTTTCAGTCATCGGTATCGGCATGCGCAGCCACGCCGGCGTTGCCGCCAGCGCCTTCAAGGCGCTTGCCGAGAAGAACATCAACATCAAGGCGATCACCACCTCCGAGATCAAGATTTCGATCCTGATCGACGGCGCCTATGCCGAACTTGCGGTTCGCACTTTGCATTCCGCCTACGGTCTCGATAAGAGCTAAGCCGAGACATCGGTTCCCGATGCTCCGATTCTTCGGAGTTGCGTTCTTCCGATGTGGCGTTTCATGAAAGCGTGTCCCTTGCGGGACGCGCTTCTCGCGCTATAAATTTTTAAATGACCTTTTGATTCCCGAATATTATGACATTCGGATTGGAAGTGTCGGGGAGCAAACGCGATGAGAGACCTTTCCGCAGGTCCGCGCGTCCTGCTCAAGCGGCTGCGCGAAATGATGGCGGAGCACCTTGAACCGCAGGAGCGTCTGGACCAGATCGTCCGTCAGATTGCCAGCAACATGGTGGCGGAGGTTTGCTCGGTCTATGTGCTGCGTTCCGACAGCGTGCTGGAACTTTATGCGACCGAAGGTCTCAATAAGGATGCCGTGCATCTTGCCCAGCTGAAAATGGGGCAGGGTCTTGTCGGCACCATCGCCGCTTCCGCCCAACCTCTCAATCTTTCCGATGCGCAGGCGCATCCCGCTTTCCGCTATCTTCCTGAAACCGGTGAGGAAATTTATCATTCCTTCCTCGGCGTGCCGATTTTGCGTTCCGGTCGCACTCTTGGCGTTCTTGTGGTCCAGAACAAGGCCAGCCGAACATACCGGGAGGATGAAGTGGAAGCGCTTGAGACAACCGCGATGCTCATTGCCGAAATAGTGGCGAGCGGCGAGTTGAAGAAGATCACCCGCCCCGGGGTGGAGCTGGATCTGACGCGCGCCGTCTCCATCGATGGCGACGGCTATGGCGAAGGCATCGGTCTTGGCCATGTCGTGCTGCATGATCCGCGCATCGTCGTCACCAATCTCTTGAACGAAGATGCCGATACGGAAATCCGGCGTCTTGCCGATGCCATCGGTTCGCTGCGTCTGTCCATCGACGACATGTTGCAGCGTCGCGATGTGCCGACCGAGGGTGAGCACCGCGAGGTTCTGGAAACCTACCGCATGTTCGCCCACGACCAGGGCTGGGTGCGGCGCATGGAAGAGGCGATCCGCAACGGCCTGACGGCGGAAGCGGCGGTCGAGAAAGTGCAGAGCGACACCAAGGCGCGCATGATGCGCCTGACCGATCCCTATCTGCGCGAGCGCATGCATGATTTCGACGATCTCGCCAACCGGCTGCTGCGGCAGTTGATCGGTTTCGGCGGTCGTGGGCCGGAGCAGGATTTCCCGCTCGATGCCATCGTTCTGGCGCGCGCCATGGGTGCTGCCGAACTGCTGGATTACCCGCGTGAAAAACTGCGTGGTCTGGTGCTGGAAGATGGCGCGGTGACGAGCCATGTCGTCATCGTCGCGCGTGCCATGGGCATTCCGATCATCGGGCAGGCGACCGGTATCGTCGCTCTGGCGGAAAACAACGATCCCATCATTATCGATGGCGATGACGGCCAGGTGCATCTGCGCCCGATGTCGGATTTGCAGCGTGCTTATGAAGAAAAGGTGCGCCTGCGCGCCAAGCGGCAGGAGCAGTTCCGCGCGCTGCGCAATGTAGAGCCGGTCACCAAGGATGGCCAGAAGGTCAATCTGAAGATGAATGCGGGCCTTCTGGTGGACCTGCCGCAGCTCGACGAATCCGGCGCCGACGGCATTGGCCTGTTCCGCACCGAGCTGCAATTCATGATCGCCTCCAACATGCCGAAGGGCGAGGAGCAGGAGGCGTTCTACCGCTCCGTTCTGCGGCAGGCGAAGGGCAAGAGCGTCACCTTCCGCACGCTCGATATCGGCGGCGACAAGGTCGTTTCTTATATGCGCGGCCAGGAAGAGGAAAATCCGGCGCTGGGCTGGCGGGCGATCCGCCTGTCGCTCGACCGGCCGGGCCTGATGCGAACGCAGATGCGCGCGCTGCTGCGCGCCGCCTCGGGCGCCGAGCTGCGCATGATGCTGCCGATGGTGACGGAAGTGTCGGAAATCCGCGCCGCTCGCGACCTTTTGCAGAAGGAAGTGCAGCATCTTTCGAAATTCAGCCATGCGCTGCCGAAAAAGCTGCAATTCGGTGCCATGCTGGAAGTGCCCTCCCTGATGTGGCAGCTCGACGAGCTGATGCAGGAGGTGGATTTCGTGTCCGTCGGTTCGAACGACCTGTTCCAGTTCTCGATGGCGGTGGATCGCGGTAATGCGCGTGTTTCGGATCGTTTCGACAATCTGGGCAAGCCGTTCCTGCGCATTCTGCGCGATATCGTCCGCGCCGGCGAAAGGCACCACACATCGGTCACACTGTGCGGCGAAATGGCGGGCAAGCCGCTTTCGGCCATGGCTCTGATCGGCCTCGGCTTCCGTTCTGTTTCCATGTCGCCGACGGCTATCGGTCCGGTAAAGGCCATGCTGCTTGGGCTCGATGCCGCGCGCCTGGCCGAAGAGCTGAACGCGGCGCTGGACGACCATAATTCGCTGGAAAGCGCGCGCGAGGTGTTGTTACGCTTTGCCGCGACGCATTCCATTCCCATTTAAAGAATTTCCAGGAAAAGTGGATCCCGGTTTTCCGTCCGGAAATGCGTTAAGGCAAAAGGTTACAGCGTTTTCGCGTTTCGAAGAAAAGCGAAAACGCTCTAAAAGACCTGTTTCATTATTGGAGTGACTGGTGGCGAAGCTTCCCGTCGAAAAAATGCGCGAGTTGGAAAGGCGTTTCGGTGAGATCGAAGCGCGTATGTCGGCTGGGCCTGCTGCGGATGTCTATGTGAAACTGGCTTCGGAATATTCCGAACTCGAGCCGGTGGTGAAGAAAATCCGCGACTACGAGAAGGCGGTTTCCGAAGCCGCCGATCTCGAGGCGCTGCTGGCCGACAAGTCGACCGACAAGGATATGCGCGACCTGGCGGAAATGGAGCTGCCGGATGTCGAGGTCCGCATCGGCGAGCTTGAAAAGGACATGCAGGTTCTGCTGCTGCCGAAGGATGCGGCGGACGAAAAAAGCGCGATTCTCGAAATTCGCGCAGGAACTGGTGGCTCCGAGGCAGCCCTTTTCGCCGGCGATCTGTTCCGCATGTATGAGCGCTTCGCCTCGACCAAGGGCTGGAAGGTGGAAGTGCTTTCCGCAAGCGAGGGCGAAGCGGGCGGTTACAAGGAAATCATCGCGACGATCAGCGGGCGAGGGGTGTTCTCCAAGCTGAAATTCGAATCCGGCGTGCACCGGGTGCAGCGCGTGCCGGAAACGGAAGCGAGCGGCCGCATCCACACGTCTGCTGCCACCGTTGCGGTGCTGCCGGAAGCGGAAGATATCGATATCGAAATCCGCCCGGAAGACATTCGCATCGACACGATGCGGGCTTCGGGTGCGGGCGGCCAGCACGTCAACACCACCGACTCCGCCGTTCGCATCACCCATCTGCCGACGGGCCTGATCGTTACCAGCTCGGAGAAATCGCAGCATCAGAACCGCGCCAAGGCCATGCAGGTCCTGCGCTCGCGGCTTTACGACATCGAGCGTCAGAAGGTGGAGAGCGAACGTTCAGCCGACCGTAAGAGCCAAGTAGGTTCCGGCGACCGTTCCGAGCGCATCCGCACCTATAACTTCCCGCAGGGCCGCGTTACCGATCACCGTATCAACCTCACGCTCTACAAGCTGGACCGGATGATCGAAGGCGAGATCGATGAGCTTGTGGATGCGCTGATCGCCGACTATCAGGCGGGGCAGCTTGCACAGCTCGGCGAACAGCTTTGAGCACGGCCGCTGAAGCGAATGTTGCGAGTGCGCTTGCCGCAGCCCGCAAAAGCCTGCAGGCGGCGGGGATCGCCGATCCGCTTCTCGATGCGCGGCTTTTGATTGCGGAGGTCGTCGGTTTTTCATTGACCGATTTCGTGATGAAGCCTGATCGTGCCGTTACGCCGGAAGAAAGCGCCCGTATCGCGGCCATGATCGAAAGGCGGGCGAATGGCGAGCCCGTGCACCGCATTCTCGGCCACCGGGAATTTCATGGCCTCGACCTTCTTTTGTCTAAGGAGACGCTCGAGCCCCGGCCGGACACGGAAGTTCTTGTCGATACCCTGTTGCCGGCGCTGAAAAAAGCCGTTTCCGCCAAGGGCAGCGCCCGCATTCTGGATATGGGCACGGGCACGGGGGCGATCGTTCTCGCGCTTCTGAAGGAGTGCCCCGAAGCAACCGGTATCGGCAGCGATATTTCCGCCGATGCGCTGGAAACGGCGGTCCGGAATGCGGCCCGAAACGATCTCGGTGGGCGCTTCGAGGCCATACGCAGCGACTGGTTTGAAAAAATCTTTGGCCGCTTTGACATAATTGTGTCGAATCCGCCTTATATAAGGACTGATATCGTCGCAACGCTTGACCAGGAGGTTCGTAACCACGACCCCATGGCGGCGCTGGATGGAGGTCAGGACGGCCTTGCACCGTACCGCCTCATCGCTGCCGATGCAGGCCGCTTTCTTGTGGAAAACGGGATTGTCGGTGTGGAGATCGGTTTCGATCAAAGGCTTGATGTTTCCGCTATATTTGCTTCCCACGGCTTCTCTCTTCTGGACGCCGTGAAGGATTATGGCGGTAAAGACAGAGTTTTGACCTTCCGGAGATAGTTGTTCGCGATATGTCTGCGGATTTTTTGCAAGGATATTTTGCACAGCAAAAGAAAAGGCTTGGATTTCCGCAGGAAGCGGGATAGTTTGCGGCCACATGCCGGGTGGCTGAGGACGAACACAGATTCGTCAGGGTATGGGTCAGTCCCGAAGCGGGTTCTTTAAAGAGCCCTGAAAGGCTGGGCGTTTCCGGCATGTGAATCAGTAAACTTTGTTCGCAGGCGGCTCGGTGCAGCATTTGCGCAGCCGGTCGTCATACGCGAGGTCTTGCCCTGGGGTTATCTTCGGCAAGGCGCGTGATGGAGCAATTTCAGGAAAAATTTCCAGCGGTTTTCCGCCCGGAATTGCATGAAAACAACCAGATTGTCAGCAAAACAGAATTCAGGTGAGCAATTGATGAGGCCAGGACAGCAAAACAAGCGCGGCCGGGGGCGTGGAAACAACAACAATAACAATGGTGGCGGTAACAATAACAACTTCAACCGCAAGGGCGGCAACCCGCTCACCAGGACTTATGACAGTTCCGGCCCCGATGTTAAAATCCGTGGCACAGCCCAGCACATAGCGGAAAAATACGCCGCTCTGGCGCGCGACGCGCAGAGTTCCGGCGACCGCGTGATCGCTGAGAACTATCTGCAGCACGCTGAACACTATAACCGCATCATCGCTTCGGCTCAGGCCCAGATGCAGGAACGCTTCCAGCGCGACGACCGCGGCGAGTACAATGCTGCCGATGGCGACGATATGGATGTGAACGACGGCGATGAAGGCGTCATTGCACCGCAGCAGCAGACCGAACAGGCCGAGCGCGCGCAGCAGCCGGAACGTCAGGAGCGTACTGAGCGGAACGAACAGCGCCAGGAGCGTCGTGAGCGTCCGGACCGCCGCGAGCGGCAGGAGCGTCAGCCGCGCCAGCCGCAGGTAGCCGCCGAACAGCAGCCGCCTGTATACGACGCCAGCCAGGCGCCGCAGCCCGTCATCGAAGGCACGCCCATGGAAGTGGCCGTCGAAGAAGAGCAGCAGCAGGCGGAAGCTCCGGCGGGCGAACGCGCACCGAAGGCACGCCGTGCAACCGGACCGCGCCAGCGCCGCCCGCGCCGCACTGCCGCTGCGGAAGGCGCCGAAGGCGAAGATGCGCCGGCCGGTGAAGAGGCGGCACCCGCCACGCTTGAGAACGCTGCCGAATAAGCAGCTTCTGCAAATTACTCTGCAATCGAAAAACTCCGGCTTGCCGGAGTTTTTTGTTTTTGGCGGTTGGTGATGAACATTCCGCCAGCAATCGGCGTGCTTTCATATGGCGAATTGATACCTGTCAAATCATGTGAAAATTTCCCGGACGGTAGATTTTCTCCCCTTTAAACCGATGAAAATGCCTCCCATATTCGTGCAGGAAGGACGGAAGCCGCATTCGCTGGCAACCGACCATCAAGAGGCGGCGATCGTGAAATCCTATAAACACGGCTGTCGTAGCGGGGCTTGCCTTTTGAGGGAGCCTCAACCCTAACACCCGGAGCCGTGCCGAAAGCGGGCGGGCCGGTCAATGGAGGTTCGACTATGAATATTGAAAAATACTCCGAGCGCGTTCGCGGTTTTCTGCAATCGGCGCAGACCTTTGCGCTGGCCGAAAACCATCAGCAGTTTTCGCCCGAACACGTTCTGAAAGTTCTGCTCGATGACGAGCAGGGCATGGCGGCATCGCTGATCGAGCGCGCCGGCGGCAACGCCAAGGAAGCGCGTCTTGCCAATGATGCGGCTCTGGCGAAATTGCCCAAGGTTTCCGGCGGCAATGGCGGCCTTTCGCTCACCGCGCCGCTCGCCAAAGTGTTCTCGACCGCGGAAGATCTCGCCAAGAAAGCCGGCGACAGTTTCGTCACTGTGGAGCGTTTGCTGCAGGCACTTGCGATTGAAAGCTCCGCCACCACTTCGGCTTCTCTGAAGAAGGCCGGCGCAACGGCGCAGGCGCTCAATCAGGTCATCAACGATATCCGCAAGGGCCGCACCGCCGATAGCGCCAATGCCGAACAGGGCTTCGATGCGCTGAAGAAGTTCGCGCGCGACCTGACGGAAGAGGCCCGCGAAGGTAAGCTCGATCCGGTGATCGGTCGCGACGACGAAATCCGCCGCACCATCCAGGTGCTCTCGCGCCGCACCAAGAACAATCCCGTGCTGATCGGTGAACCCGGCGTCGGTAAAACGGCGATTGCCGAAGGCCTTGCGTTGCGCATCGTCAATGGCGACGTGCCGGAAAGCCTGAAGGACAAGAAGCTGATGGCGCTCGATATGGGCGCGCTGATCGCCGGTGCGAAATATCGCGGTGAGTTCGAAGAGCGGCTGAAGGCTGTGCTCAATGAAGTGCAGGCCGAAAACGGCGGCATCATCCTGTTCATCGATGAGATGCACACGCTGGTCGGCGCCGGCAAGGCCGATGGTGCGATGGATGCATCCAACCTCCTGAAGCCCGCGCTTGCCCGTGGAGAGTTGCACTGCGTCGGCGCCACCACGCTCGATGAGTACCGCAAGCATGTGGAAAAGGACCCGGCCCTTGCCCGCCGTTTCCAGCCCGTGCTGGTGGACGAGCCGACCGTGGAAGACACGATCTCGATCCTGCGCGGCCTGAAGGAAAAATACGAGCAGCATCACAAGGTCCGTATCTCGGATTCGGCCCTGGTTGCGGCTGCGACGCTTTCCAACCGCTATATCACCGACCGCTTCCTGCCCGACAAGGCAATCGACCTGATGGATGAAGCCGCTTCGCGTCTTCGCATGCAGGTGGATTCCAAACCGGAGGAACTGGACGAACTGGATCGCCGCATCATTCAGCTCAAGATCGAGCGCGAAGCCCTGAAGCAGGAAACGGACCAGTCGTCCGCCGACCGGCTGAAGAAGCTCGAGGACGAGTTGGCCGATACGGAAGAAAAGGCGGATGCGCTGACGGCCCGCTGGCAGGCGGAAAAGCAGAAGCTCGGCCATGCCGCCGACCTCAAGAAGCGGCTGGACGAAGCCCGCAACGAACTGGCAATTGCCCAGCGCAATGGCCAGTTCCAGCGCGCCGGTGAGTTGACCTATGGCATCATTCCTGGTCTCGAAAAGGAACTGGCTGCGGCGGAAGCCCGCGATAGCAGCGGTGCCGGATCGATGGTTCAGGAAGTGGTGACGGCGGACAATATCGCCCATGTCGTTTCCCGCTGGACCGGTATTCCTGTCGACAAGATGCTGGAAGGCCAGCGCGAAAAGCTACTGCGCATGGAAGACGAGCTTGCCAAGTCCGTTGTCGGGCAGGGCGAGGCCGTTCAGGCGGTTTCCAAGGCGGTTCGCCGCTCGCGCGCCGGCCTTCAGGATCCCAACCGGCCGATCGGCTCGTTCATCTTCCTTGGCCCGACGGGCGTGGGCAAGACCGAGCTGACCAAGTCGCTCGCTCGCTTCCTGTTCGACGACGAAACCGCGATGGTTCGCCTCGACATGTCGGAATATATGGAGAAACACTCCGTTGCCCGGCTGATCGGTGCGCCTCCCGGCTATGTCGGTTACGAAGAGGGCGGGGCGCTCACGGAAGCGGTTCGCCGCCGGCCCTATCAGGTCGTGCTGTTCGACGAGATCGAGAAAGCGCATCCGGACGTGTTCAACGTCCTCTTGCAGGTGCTGGATGATGGCCGCCTCACGGATGGCCAGGGCCGCACCGTCGATTTCAAGAACACCATCATCATCATGACCTCGAACCTCGGTTCGGAATTCATGACGCAGATGGGCGACAATGACGATGTAGATTCGGTTCGCGACCTGGTTATGGAGCGGGTCCGGTCGCATTTCCGGCCGGAATTCCTCAACCGTATCGACGATATCATCCTCTTCCACCGCCTGCGGCGCGACGAAATGGGTGCAATTGTCGAAATCCAGCTGAAGCGCCTCATCTCGCTGCTCGGCGATCGCAAGATTTCGCTCGAACTGGATGAGGATGCCCGCAACTGGCTTGCCAATAAGGGTTACGATCCGGCTTACGGTGCGCGTCCGCTGAAGCGGGTGATCCAGAAGGCAGTTCAGGACAGGCTTGCCGAAATGATCCTCGGCGGCGAAGTCCCGGATGGATCGCGGGTCAAGGTGACCTCGGGCACGGACCGGCTGCTGTTCAAGGTCAAGCCCGCCAAGGGTGAGGCCGAAGCTGAAACGGCCGATGCGGCATAAAATGAAAGGGCTCCGGAAACGGAGCCTTTTTCATATGACCGGGATTGTCGTTCGGGTCTCCCCGCAGATCAGCGGCTCGCCACCTGATTGGGTTTTTCGTCAATATTCAGCAGATTGTCGATGCGCTTTCTCTCATCGGAGAAACGCGCCAGCGCCTCGCCGGAAAGCGACTTGCCGCCCGGCAGTCGCACTTTCATTGCGTCCACCTTGGTGCCGTTGACGATCAGCTCGTAATGCAGATGCGCGCCGGTCGAAAGGCCGGTCGATCCCACATAACCGATGACCTGACCCTGCCGGACCTTTGCACCTTCGGTGACACCCTTGGCGATGGCGCTCTGGTGGTTATAGGAAGAGACATAGCCATTGGCATGGCGGATCAGCGTCTGGTTGCCGTAACCGGAGGCCCATCCGGCCTTTTCGACAGTGCCGTTGCCCGTCGCGATGATCGGCGTGCCGCGGGCGGCGGCCCAGTCGGTGCCGGTATGCATGCGGCTGAATTTCAAAACCGGGTGGCGGCGCATGCCGAAACCGGATGTCATGCGGCCGTTCGGAACCGGGTTGCGCAACAGGAATTGCCGGATGCTTTTGCCGTTTTCATCGAAATAATCGATGCTGTTGTCGTCCGGGTTCTGGAAACGGTAAAAACGTGTCTCGTTGTCGCCGAATTTGGCGTTGACGTAGAGCAGTTCCGACTTGTCCGTCGCCTTGCCATCCGCGTCTTCCACGGAGAAGAAGGCTTCCAGCGTATCCGCCGGCTTGAGCTGCGCCTGGAAATCGACGCTGCTGGCGAGAAGCTTGATGAGCTGCGAAACCATGCCCTGGTTCATGCCGTAGGCCAGGGCCGCACGGTAGACCCCGTCATAAACGCTCGGCAGATCGCGTCCGGCGGCAGGCGCCGGGGTGCTGTCGAAGGCGGTCGCCACGGCATCGAGCTTCGGCGGCTCGCTGGCCTTGATGAAACGCTTGCTGTCATCGATGGCCATGGTGACCATGTGGCGGCCCTTGCGGTAAAGGCTCACGCGCACGATGTCGCTTTTCTCGTCTTCCTGAATGATGCCGACGCGCAGCACATCGCCGCTTTCGACATTGTTCGACTGGATCTGCGGCGATAGCAGCCCGGCGATTTCCGAGGACTGCGCCTTGGAATAACCGGCGCCGAAAAGGGCGGCCTCGATGGTTTCGGTCTGGCGGGCAGGGATCACGTCGTCGGCATATTCCTTCACGGGCACCGAGGCGGACTGCGGGGTCGAGACCGACATGTTCTGTTCGACGACACGGGCGGCAAGGCCCGCTGTAATGTCGACATCGCCGTCGTCATTATCGAAACGGCGTGGGTCGATGTAATAGAGCGCGGCCAGCTGCTCGTTGCCGTCCGTCAGGATCGAACCGTTCGAGCGCACCGCCTCTTCGACCTCGTCGAAGCTCAATGAGCCGGCGAAGGCATATTTGGAGTGCTGGACGGGAAAGGCGACAGTCTTCAGGCTGACTTCGGATTCAACCTCGGAGCCATAGATCGTTCCCGTCCGGCTTGGCGCGGGTGCCGATGCGTCCTTGTCCTCGTTGCTGGCAAAAATATTCAGGGGATCAAAGGCGGGATAGTCATCCTGCTTGGCGTAATTTGACGCCAGCGGAATCTTGACGTGGGAGAAGGGGACCTTGCGGACCACTTCCTTGTCGCCTTCATTGATAACCGTGGAAACTTCCATGATCGACCGGTCGGACGGCCGGGCCGCGATATTTGGTGCGACGAGGCGCGTTCCGCGACGGGCGGCTTCCGTGGCATTGTTACCCATATCCGCCTTGGCGAAGGCCTCGGCGGGAATGGCAAGCTGCTGGCGACCGTCAAGAGCGGCAAACAGCGCCACGCCCATCAATATGGAAGAGGTAATGCCGGTGAGGAACGTGCCGGAAAGCCATCGAAGCGAAATTTCGCGACGATCGGGTGCACGGCGCCCTTCCGCCAGAATTGGCGGTTCCGTGCCTAGCGACCGGATCACATTGCGATCCGCAGTCATACCAGCTGTGCCCCGTCGGTCATGCGCTCTCCAGAAACTTCAGGCGAAGGTGTGCAACTTTCAAAGCTGGGAGTCAAATCGGTCGACGCACCAGCGGGACATGTCGCAGCAGCCCATATAAGGACACGCGCAGGCATGTCTCGTATTAACGCTTCGTTGACGAAGCAATTAGCGAGGAACGGGGCTAAAAGAAGGCGCGAGCCCTGCCTTGGTGCCCGGCGAGCTGTTCTCCTGTGCAAAACCAGGAGTGTGGTTGCGTCTTTTTATGCCAATAAGCTCATGAAAACGAAATTCCCTTTTACAATCAGGTACATATCACATTTCTTGTTTTTTTTGATATTGCTGTGTTGACTTGTTTGGCTGGGTAGATTTATAAGTCCGCTCACTGAACGAGGGCGGCGGCGCTGCTGGCGACGGCGACTTTCGTTCTGAAGAAATCAAGTTGATGAGCGGATTGCTTGTTGGGTTTCGGGGCTTATGGCTTTGGGGCGATTGATTTTGTGACTGCTTTGGGCGGTCTGTTATTTGACAATTGAATATGAGAAGAAAGAGAAACGTGGGCGGCGAAGCTTGCGGGGTCTGAAGGTAATTTGGATCTCAGGAATAGACTTTGACGGTCACGTTTGGATAAGAGAATACACCTCATTATGAGCGCAGTGATGCGCGGAATGATGGGTGTGAGTTC
>NZ_FMVA01000019.1:0-93303 GCF_900101425.1 Rhizobium sp. NFACC06-2
TTGCAAGGCACCAGCAGGCAAAACCAAGCTTTTAGTCCGGACCGCCCCGCCGTATTTTTGGACACGGCCGATGCGAACGTACTGCCGAACGTTTGGCCGGTCACTCCGCAAGAATACGTCCACTCTGTCGAAATGTTTGATCCGAGCCATGCTCCATTGAACTTGAGCGACGTCGGTTTGACGTCATCAAAGCAGTTTTACCCGTCGGCTAGCATCAACGATGCGTCCTTGCCGCCCCTAGACGATGTAGGGCACTCGCAACCAATTCAATCAGTTTATTCGCGAGACGCAAGAAGCATAAACGATCAGTTGGATGCCCACCCCTCGTTCAATTATTTGCACTACGGCGTTGATGGTAGCCATAACACGAATGCGCCAGAACAACTGCCCAGCGAAATCTCTCTTGCAAAACCGGGCACCAGTGGTAGCACGATGGGTGTGCCGAAGCATGATAAAGATACGCTCAAGCGTATCGTTGGCAACGGCAGAGTTAACCCCGACGATTCGCCAGCACCTAAGATGCAGAAAAGAGGAGCCAGCGTTATCGCACAGACCCCTCCTCCTATCGGTGCACAACCCAGACTAAGGCGTGTAATGGTTCAGCCGCAGCGAACAATCATTGCGAAGCCCTCACAGACGTTGGACCGAGTGGCCATACAGCCTGCCACAAACATTCAGGCGTCCGAAGAGACCGCCAGTCGAAACTTTTCCCAAGGATCCTTGAGCCGAACGTTTGATGAAGTTGCGCGGGCTAACGGTCGTTCTACCCGCTGATCTGAATGTTTGCGTCACCTGGAACTGTGCGGCCTTTTGTTTTTTGAGTTTGCATAAAGGATCTTCAATCCGTCACTCCGGCGTCAGTAGTTATTTGATCAGCGATAACAGCGCTTTTAGATGTAGCGTTGTTCAACCCCCACGGTAAGTTTAAGGTAAACCCACGGCTTAGGCTGTCTTGCGACGGCGGATATTGGCTACCAGCTACAGCGTGTTCGCTTTATCCGGGTCATACCTGTAAGATATGAGTAGTTGGCGCATTCTTGTAGCTGGACATGGTGACGACTTGGTCGACCGCTTTCCAAAGTGCATCGACGGTCAACTGGGGCCTTGCGCGCGAGACCGTTTTGCGACTACTTTTCCGATCGGATTGAAATCCGGGCTTGTTGGTTTCCAGAGAGCCGGCCGACTTCACAACGGGTCGGCATTTTGCGGCTTGGCTTTCAAAGGTGCAGGATCGTCTCCCGGCGAATGTCGCGCCGGTCGCCCTTGCAAATAAGACGGCTCGCATTTTTGGGCGCTGCTGATGTTCGACGAAACTTATGGGCATCCTGGGAAAGGCACGCAACAATGAGGGCCTACCCGGGATCGCAGTGGCTTGCGCGCAAACTGCAAACGATGGCCATTCCGGCCGCATTGTCCCTCCACGATTCGCCAAGCCCTATGGGAAGTCGAACAAGAATGACATCATCGATTTAATCGGCGCTTCACGTCGAGCGGAAGACCCGCATACTTCTTGCGCCAATTGAAAATGTCGCCTGGCTGATCCCTGCCCTCCGGGAAATCTGCTACCGGCACTCCTTCATCGCCCCGTTTCGAAATGAACGCCTTCTGTGTGCCCAAAAACTTCGATGCCTTCATGCTTCCGCTTCTTTTCCTAGCCAGGAAAACGCACCGGAAAACTCTAACTAAAAACGGTCCAGTTTAGGTTCAGATCATCTCACTTTATGGCCTTGCGGCGAATATTTGTTGCCTCTCAGTTGCAGATGTAATTATAAATGGGTTGCATATTTGTGGAGAGATAGTATTTTATTTTCATATTAATATAGATATATTTCTCATAATACTAAAAGTTATTAAATGTGTACAATTTTTGCGTTTTTGACCATTTAAATAGCTAAATAATTGCCTAATACCCGTGTGCTGGCGGAAAATGATGAGATGTCCCCTGTTGTCCCGTCACCCTGCCAGCCGCCAGCACACTGGTTTCAGTAGTCAAAACGGGGATTATAATGGAGGCGCGGCGTGAATTAGGTAAGAACGCCCCGAGGGCGCGGCTTTACGTTTTTCCGATGGCCGTCATGAGAATGGCCGTGCCGACTTAGGAAATGATGAAATCGAGCGGGTCATCGTTCATGCAGACAAGGTGATTCTTGACCGAGCAGCCAAATAAAAAGCTGCCCTGGTGATTCGCGCTACGAGCTCAATACAGCGCGGAACTAGTTCAGGCCACTTTGCGATAGCGCGATCCCACACAACCGCTTTTCGCACTCCACCGGCTTATGATCCCTGTGGTCGGCAATCGTAAGACCTACCTCTGCAGCCATGACGAAGCTCATTCGCTGTCCCAGCACTTCAAAGGTGCCAACGTAAGATTTTGGATGGGTTTTAGCGACCACTATATGAAAGTTTTTGGCGTGCTTAAAAGTCTCGGCATGCCGTCTGAGCTTCCGGTGGTAACCGCCGATGGGCAGGAAGTTGTGCCGCTCAAGGTCGCAAATGCCTGCTTACCTAACCCGGCGTCGCTCGCGCCCGACTATCGGGGTAACACGTGCATTGGCAGTTATGTCAAGGGGATCAGGAACAATCAAGAAAAGTCTGTCCTAATCTACAATGTCTCTGACCATCAAAAGGCTTATGTTGAAGTTGGATCCCAGGCAATTTCACATACGGCCGGCGTTCCTCCAGTTGCTGCAGCCTTGTTGATCGCGAACGACATCTGGGATGTCAAGAAGATGGTCAATGTTGAGGAGCTGCCGCCGCGTCCTTTCATTGATGTTCTTGAAGCACTTGGTTTACAAACCCTCGTCCAGACCGAATTTAGAGGAAATTTGTTCTCGACCAGCAATGTGCATGCGGCTGGATAACATAATTTAAAATTCGATATCCTTTTTAAATCTCATAAGAAAAGCAGGAGACGTATGGCCATGGGAATGCATGACGCCCGGAGTCTGTTTGTCACGCGGGGGCGAGAGAACCATGGACGATTTCTTGTAGGCCAGGATGGCCGCGGCTGCTGGGTCCTCAGAGATCGTTTGGAGCAAGTCGGAGGTATCTTCGTTTCGAGGTCTGCTGCGTATCAGTTCGCTCTCCGCCAGGCTGGGGACGAGCAAGCCCTGATAAGGTTTGCGGATAATGACGAAGTGATCGAGCCCTGGTAATTGAATTTCCGCTATCTGATCGTCGTCAGCGATGGAGGGCAGGGACATTGGGCGACAACCCGCTTAGGCGGGTTGTGGCTGCGGCGAAAAGGGGCATGCCAGCGTGGGTGAGGGCAGTACCGGGGATGTTCACGCGATACGCTGGTTGCACAGGCGGATCAAGGTCGTTTGACTGCAGCCACGCGAGGCCGGCGCAGGGGTTCAACATGTATACACTCAGGTAGATTTAAGTCCTGAGGCACAGAAAGATGTCGCGCTAATGAATTGCTCTGGGCACCCGATGCGAGGGTTGCCAATCGGCTGTCCTGCACGAGTACTGGAAAAACAGGGACCTTCACCGGTGCACCGAGGTTTCGAGCGGGACCGCATGATTTGCTCGTGATGGAACGATGAACTGTGTCGCTTAAGCCTATGTCGAGCAATTTCTTGTCCCCACGCTTACCTTCAGCGACATCCTCATCATGGCAATCTATCTGCCTTGCCATCGAAGCCGCCGGACGCCGGGTGGTGTTCTTCCGGCCCTATGGTCGCCTATTGAAAACGCGTTTTCCAAGTTGAAGGCAACACTAGGCCGTGGACTCATTATGGCGAGGAGTAAGACGAATACACGCCAGCTTGGTCACCGCGAGAAGTTCGTGCCTAGCTTGTCGTAGCGCGTCGCAATCCGTCGGTAACATTTCAGTTTGCTGAAGAAGCGCTCGATGAGGTTCCTCTTTTTGTACAGCCAGGGCTGAAGACGAGCGATATCTTCCGGTTGGATTTGGGCGGGATGTTTGTCCAAGACCGCTTTGTTTTCACCTTTGCGCGGAGCCAATCGGCGTCGTAGGCTTTGTCTGCCAGAAGCATGGCACCTACGGGAAGACTATCGAGTAATTCGTCCGCCGCGCTCAGATCATGGGCATTACCAGGTGTGATGGTGATGTTGATCGGCAGTCCGTTTCCATTAGTCACGGCACGGATTTTGGTGGTAAGTCCACCACGACTTCGGCCAAGGCAGCGATCCTGATGGTCAGCCCTGAGCGTTGCCGCAAAATGATGCACGCGAACCGAGGTGCCATCGATCATCGTGACGACGTCGTCAGACGGGCGCGTGATTGCCTCCATCAGCCTGTCCCAGATCCCAATGGTCCAACGCCTGAATCGATTATAGCACGTTGTGTACGAGCCATATCTTTCTGGCAAATCACGCCATGGGGCATCTGATCGTAGAACCCGAAGATGCCCTTGAGTACCGTCGGTCATCGACGCGAGGCACGCCTCGCGGCTTATTAGATAGGAGTGGCGAAATCATGCGCCATTCAAAGTTGGTCAGATCATATCGGCTCATCCCTGAATCAGGTGATACGACTACAGGAAAGGCACGAAACTGAAGTGGGAGCGCCGATCTAGTCAATCAACTTGGGAAAAAAGACCAATCCTCGGCCATGAATTCGAGCGTTTCATCGCGGAAATAGTATAGAAAATGCCGAGAACTGACGGTGTCTGTACCGATCTTTTCCCAAGGCACGTCTCGCGGTCGGGATCAGGACCGATTAACTCATAGAACTCGCCCCAACGAGGAGCAACGCCGCTGTAGCGGCCATGGCCGTCCGCCTTATACCAATCATGATCGTTGGCGCTGTCCCAGCGCCAGCGGCTGCAACCAGCAAATCTCAAAGTACCCAGTGTCTCTTCAAATTTCGAACTAGGCTTGGAAAACAGGGCCAAAGCTCTGCGAATACCCGTCGGCTTTTTTTCGTCCACGACCCTGCACGAGCGGAAGCGGACGTTGGCGGAGGAGGCATCAACTGAAACCTGCGGCTCTGGGGCATTTGGATCGGCCACCCGACCCTGGCCGAGTTGCTATTTGACAAACTTTAACATGCATTACGATTAGCAAACTTGCATAGCCTATACCACTCAATTTATGAGTTCACGGCCGAGTCCGAGGCCCGTATTCCAACGGGGACCGATGGACATTGTTGCCGAAACCTTAAAGTCTTGACGCCGGAGGAATATGCCAATTGCGCCCAACTTGAGTATGTCGCGATAATAATGGACATCCGTTCGCGACGAGGAGATAACAGGGCGGTTGCCATGCAGTAGATGTTCTTTAGGAATCCCAGTCGAATTCTGCTCCCTCTCCGCAAGCATTTGCGCAACCTCAACAGCTATTTTATTGTACGGCCAGATCACATTAAGCCACGTCTACAAGAATCTCAGGCAGAGCGTCCTTACCGCCTTGCAAGCTTCCTTCGGCCTTGAAGGTCGACGGAGTTTCATTTGTCTCATTCACAATGACAGCGTGTTTTCCGGGTCCGAAGCGGGTGGTGCCCGACCCTCACGAGCGGGATGCTTTGGCAGGCTCCACAATGCCGGACGCAATCATGCTGCGGACACCAGCATGTATGCTGTTCCGGTGCCATCTCTCGTGCCAGATCATCGAGATCTGATAGGTCGGCATAATCCCTTTGTTAGGAACAAAGGTTTCAAGGCCATAGCGCTCGGCGAGATATTGCGCGGATGCTGCAGGCAAGACCAGAACGGCATCGGTTTCCTGTACAAGCCTTGTTGCGGTGTGGATGTCTGGTACTGTCAGCGTCTCGCGACCCCGTGGCCGAAGCGCTTCCAGGCTGTCGTAAGCCTCACCAAAACCCGTGTTGTACGTGCTGCCGATGCGCAGCGAGAGGAAACGCCCGAGTTCGGAGTAGGCTGTCTTCCCATTCGCTGCCACATGCCCCTTACGTCCCATGCACACCGTCTGGACAGGCGGTAAGGCCCGACAGTAGAAGCCCGCGGGGGTATCGTCAGTATTCCCCAAGGCGAGATCCGCCCCGCCAGTCTCAAGTTGCGTTATGACATTTGCGAGACCTATCATCGGCATGAAGACGGTCGTTGGCGAAACTTCACGAAAATATCCATTGAGATTGCTGACCAAGAGCAGCGCGAGATGATCCGGCATAGCGACTGCGAACCTTTCAGGAGCTTGGATACGCCCCCCGAAGATATTGGAAATGTTGCCCAGAACAGCTTCAACTTTCGGCGCTAAAACCTGAGCCAATGGCGAGAGTTCGAATGTCCTATTGGTACGGATCAGCAGATCGTCGCCGAACATTTCGCGGAGACGTGTCAGCGCCCTGCTCGTTGCCGGTTGACTCAAGCGAAGTTCGTTTGCAGCATGTGTCAAGTTTCGAAAGCGCAACAGTGCATTCAAGGTAAGAAGCAGGTTTAGGTCAAACCCTCCTAGATCAAAATTCTGATCTGGATTCTCGAGTTCGAGGGCAAGACTTGCCGCCATTGTCGTTACTCTTCCGCTCTGAGCGGCTTAAATAACCTAATGTGGGCCTGGTCGTGCTCGACAACTGATCGAGCCACTGCGCTTATATCGCCGATCACGCGACGTCGGGACAAGGCAGCTCTTTCCGCTAACCAATACATGGATACCTCATGCTGTGAGATCGCGAAAGGCGGCAGGAGCGCCGTAAGATGCAATGTTCGCGTCAGCCAACCGGCAATCGAGCGCGGCACAGTAAGCGCAAGTTTGCTTTCAGAAACCATCAGGGCCGCTGACGTGATGTCCTGCACTTCGAAGAACTGGGTTCGGCGGCGCCCGTATCGCATCAGCGCGTCCGCAACCTGAGGATATGTCTCTGTTCCATTCTCAACTAAATGAATATGCGTTAGATCGAGGAACGCCTCTTCGCTAGGCCTAATTCCGCCTACGCTGTGACGTTCGAATGCGACAAGGGTCACAAACTCCTCCGTAAATACTGGTTCGTGTTCTAGATCGTCGCACGGTTCGTTCAGGGTACCTAGCATGTATTCGACAGCGTGCGCGCGCAGCTGTCCAAGGCCCTCTAACGGAGTCTTGTGGGTATTAACCTTCAAGGGACTGCTTTCACAGGCAGGCGATTTCAGAAGAAGTGGCAGCATTGCAGGTGTTAAACCTGCGTTGATGCTCAATCGTGTGGCCCGATTTGTCTGCCTAGAGGCTATCACTTCCCGTATGTGCGCCATTGCGACAGGAACGGTTTCCGCGAGCTGCTCACCCCGGCTAGTCAACTTGGAGCCGGTCGAGCTGCGAACAAGCAGATCATCGCCGAGAACTTCGCGCAGCCGAGCCAAGGCTCGGCTGACTGCCGGTTGAGCCTGGCCTAGCCTCCGCGCAGCATGGGTAACGTTCCGCGATAAAAGAAGCGCTTCCAAAACAATGAGAAGATTGAGGTCGACACCCCTTAAATTAGTTTCCGCTGAAGGTTCAACAGCATCCGCTGACGTTGAACTACTGACGCTTTCGAATTGCCTTGTATCTCCACCAAACATTCACCTTCTCACACTCTCAGTTGATGACTATGAAAAACGACCCAGCAGAACTTCATTTGATTTCGTCATTAATTCCGTAATGCTCAAATTATTTTTTCTCTTGGGTTCGACAAATGGGATTTCCTCACTGCCCGGCAAAAAAAGAGCGGCATCTCCGACTATATCAACGGGCTGGAACCCCCGAGCACAACAGAGCCTAGTCCTCTGAGAAATGACGTCACAGAGCGGGTCCTGCCGCATTATTCGAAGAGAACTCGGCAAGCGACATGCAATATGTTCAACAAATTATTTCCTTGGAGCACACTCCCGAATGCCTAAAATCGCAAATTTTTTGCCTAATCCTACAAATGTTGGGATCGTGAGATGATTGGTGGCATTCGTAGAGCCGTGGATCCGCGCAATGTACGCGCTCCGGCCAGGAGTCCTTATCGATGAGCAGCGTGGGTCGCTCTGATCGAGCTGCCCCGTTATTGCGAGACTGGATTGCCCTCCGTGGTTCCCCGGAAATCTGGTTGTTTTTTTAAGGAGATTACTGCCACGTACAGTTGCTAATTCGGTCAGGCGCCGCCTCAAGCTTCAGGCGGGGGTCCGCCGCCTGACTCGCCACTCGGCTCGACGCGATGGCATCTTGGACGAGGTGATCCGAAATGGCATCAGCATAGGTGAGGTATTTAATGACACGAAGCCAAGCCCGACTTTGGGGACTTGCACGGCCTGATGCCGACCCCCAGTAGTTGTCCTCGTACTTCCAGAAGATCACATTGCGCCTGTTCGTTGAACGACCCGAGAGCCAATCACCTAAGATCGGAACCTGAAGAGGGGCGCCACTGCGTTGCAGCCGGATATAAGTGCCCGCACGACCAAGCAGTTTCATGAAGAGCGGCGGATTGAGAACGCGCTGTAATAGCCTCTTCCACCGTACAGGAGGAAAGTAACCGCAGTCTGCTCATGACCGATAACTCCAAAAAATGCGGCATCGCTGAGAATAAGGAGGCGATATGATCTCGGATCCGGGGGTGGAATTTGCAGGCTAGGTTGATTTCTCGATTCCGTGGAATTGGATCGAGTAAGCAGGGTGGTTGATCACTTTGACCACGCATCCCTACTGAAAAGAACGTTGTCGAAGTGGCTGCGATGCACACAAGTTGAGGGCCGACGACAGTGATCGATCGGGCTGAGTCACACCCCTTTAGCTTGATGACAACCGTAACGCACTATCGCTGGAAAAAGCCCGCACCGCATTGCAGACTGGCCCTGCGGTCCGTGTCAACCGGACGTGATGGAGATGGTGGATGCAGCGGTTTTTCCGGTTTCACGCTGTGGCTTAACGAATTGGCACTCGAGCACCCGACCTGTCCGGCCGCGTCGTTTTCTAAATACAAGGGCATAGATCATTGACCCCGCCCTTCGGATAGCACCCAGTCGATGGCATTCTTCTCGTCGAATGAGACGCGGAATTGCGGCCGGCGCGCAATGTTAAGAGAACGCTATGGTCGGCCGTGTCCGTTCACATTAGGAATGATCTGAGACCCATCGGCTTCGGTTTCGAAAGCTGTCTCGGTTGAATTTGGCTTCATGCGGTCCGGTGTTCCATCGTTATTTTCATTGACGGCGAATAGCCCCGACTTTCGTAGACACCTTCGGGTTAGATTTCCGCAACCTTTCGAACTCGACGGGTGAGAGCATCCCGTTCCTGACGGGCTTGCGCCTCGGATTCTAGAACATCTCGACGTAATGGAACACGTCTTGGCGAGCTTCAGTGCGCGAAGGATAGAGCTTGCGGTGTGTCCGCTCTCGTTTCAGAAGATTGAAGAAGCCCTCACCCACCGCATTATCACGGCGGTCTTTGGGGCTGTCTATCGGCGCGGAAAATTGGCTCTGGTGCAGTTTTGGTGGTGGCGGATTTTATCCCGCACCGATGACGCGGGTCTAAAGTAGATCCAGCTTTCCGCGACCAACATCTGCGTTTCGCAAGTTTGAGCAAGGTGATCTGCCCTTCGCGAAACTCCGCATACACCAGAGCAACAAACGCCAAAGCGAGAAATATTTCCAATGGCAGGGTGAAGTACACTTTTAGTCTACTTTGTGGCAAGGAATTGTCCAGCGGCAGATCCGCCAGCCAGTGTTCTCGGCTCAGTCATCTTCAGCGGTGCCAGGGCAAATAGCGCTAAGAGCCGACTACCCTCTGGCCTGATCCAGTCCGGAAACCGCACCGGCCTGATCCAGTCCGGAAACCGCACCGGCCTGCTTCGAAACCCTCACCGGTGACAATAGTCGATGTAATGATTCATTTTGGTTACACTGCCAAGGATAAAGGCTTTTCCGAGAACCTGCTCGACAGCTTTGTTTCCCGCTTTAGAATGTAGTTAAGCGTCCTTAAAAACGCCTGGCGATGCCCACAGTAATGATGTCCTGGTCGAAATTTACATCAACACCAGACAATTCCGCTGTGTTGTAATTGGTGTACCTATATTCCGCACGTACGAACGTGGCCTCGCTAATTGACCAATCAATACCAAAGCCTGCAGTCCAGCCGAGGAGAAGCTCGCTATCATCCGGATTTTCTACAAATCCGTTTCCAAGTGCAAATCCTGCGGTAGTAAAAATAAATGCCCTCCCAAATTGTTCTCCGATCCTGGCTCTTATTGAACCAGACAGGTCCGTGCCGACTTCTGCTTCATTGAAACTGATGTCTCGCCAATTATAATATAGATCGCCCTCAATCCCAAGCCACGTATTATCAAGGACATTCCAGTTTTTGCCGGCGAATACGCCTGCGCGACGGCTTTTTGCCTCGGTGGAAGCCTCACAACCGCAATCACTCGTGAGTTCTGCGTTTAAAGTTCCCAATCCAAAACCGAACCCGACATATGGCTCTCCTAGGAACTGGGCCGGACGATTTTCAGTCTCGCTGTAAATTGGTACATCTATCTCAGGAGGGAGTAAATCTGCGGAAGTCCCCAAGTTGGGCTGAAAGGTAATTAGTAAAATCGCCAAAAAAACTGACTTTTGCAATTTGCACCTAATATAATGTTCGATTGATTTAAGCTAAATTGCCATAAGCCAGTGGCCAATCAACTTCATAATAGTTTTATTTGTAATAATCTCTATTTTTCAATGGAGCTATTAACATAGTGCGTTTGGCTCCTGTAAAACGCCGCGCGACCTATCGAGCCCGGATTCTGATAGTGAATTTTAGATTAATCTCCTCTTTGTCGGCAACGCGAACGCGACAGCCTCTTTAACCAATACGCTCGACAACATCCTCGTCGGAATCATCGAAACGATGTGGTTAGCGGCAAGATGGAGTTGCCCCTTAAAAACCGGACAGGATCAGGTTTCGGTTTCGCGGTTTAAGAACTCACGAGGCGAGCGATACCCCAATGCCTTGTGTGGGGGAAGGGCATTGTAGTGTTCGAACCATGAAGGCAGTTGCGCGATGACGGTTATGGCGTCCGGCAATGGGTTGACCGAGACATAATCGCGTTTGAAGGTTTTGACGAAGGCTTCGGCCATTCCGTTGGACTGGGCTTCGGTCGGGCGTTGAACACGGCCCCATCCCGATATCCATGAGCAGCGATCTGGTGTCTTTTGCAATGAAGCAGGAGCCGTTGTCCGTCAACCATTCGATTGGCTTGGAAGGGTGTTGACGAGACCGAAGCGGTTCTCAACAGCCGTGATGACAAGGTCCTGGACGTCCTCGCTCTTGATGCCCTCGGTGGTCGCGACATGGGCGATGGCCTCGCGATCACAGCAATCGAGAGCAAAGGCAACGCGCACCTTCTCCTTGTTGTCGCAGCCAATTTCGAAGCCATCTGAACACCATCGCAGGTTCGATTGCTCCACAGCCACGCGACCATCGTGACGGCGGGTATCGATTGCACCGGTGTGGCGCTGAAGGAGCATGCCGTGAACCTTCATCACGCGGTAGACGCGCTTGGCATTCGGCCATAGGCGGTTTCCGTTGCGGGCTTTACGGCGCAGGATCGCGTGAACCCGGCGATACCCGTAGGTCGGCATGTCGTCGATGATCGTCTTGATCTCATCCACCAGTTCCTGATCGGCGAGCGGCGGCCGCCCTCGGGTTTTGGAAGGACGTTGCTTCACACGTTCCGCGATGTTGGATCGGGCGACACCCAAGGTCTCGCACACAGCCGTCATCGCGAACCGTCCTTCGGCAACGAGAGCGAGCGCAACAGGTGTTTTTTTGACCCTGATGCTATCTCAAGCGCTTCTTTGAGGATTTCGCCTTCCATCGTCTTTTTGCCGAGGAGGCGCTGAAGCTCTTTCACCTGGTTCTGAAGTGCCCCCTATTCGGATGCCGGGACGACCTCTTCCTGCGATGCCGTCGCCGTAAGCGCACCTTGTGCCGCTAATTTGCGCCAGGCGAACAACTGGTTCGGCTGAATGCCATGCCGTCGCGCAACGATGCTGACCGTGACGTCAGGCTCGTAGGTCTCCTGGACTATCGCGAGCTTCTCCGCTGTCGACCAGCGACGGCGGCGCTCAGGGCTGGACAGCACTTCTATCTTAGGTATGTGACTGGTCATAATGGGCGCATTACCCCTAACACTTAACAGGTGGGAGATCGTGTCCGGGGATTTAGAGGGCCACTACAGTGTGAACTGCCCCCCATTTCGACCGGACAGTCGGCATAAGCAGAAAGGCTCAAGCACAGGCTTGGGTATAGGCTTATGTCTAACGAGTACCGACACGTTGAATTGCTGACGGGTGATGTTCGCCGCAGGCGGTGGACAACCGAGCAAAAGCTGACGATCATTGAGCAGAGTTTCGAACCAGGCGAGACGGTATCGTCCACCGCTCGCCGCCATGGCGTCGCGCCCAATCTGCTTTATCGGTGGCGCAGGCTCTTGAGCGAGGGAGGTGCTGCAGCTGTGGATTCTGACGAGCCGGTGGTCGGCAATTCGGAAGTGAAGAAGCTGGAAGATCGCGTCCGCGAGCTGGAGCGCATGCTCGGCCGCAAGACGATGGAGGTCGAAATCCTTCGGGAAGCCTTGTCCAAAGCAGACTCAAAAAAACGGATATCGCGGCCGATCTTGTTGCCGAAGGACGGTTCGCGATGAAGGCCGTCGCAGATACGCTGGGCGTATCCCGTTCCAACCTCATCGAGCGGCTGAAAGGCAGATCGAAGCCGCGCGGCTCCTATCACAAGGCCGAGGATGCAGAGCTTTTGCCCATCATTCGCAGGCTGGTAGATCAAAGGCCAACCTATGGCTATCGGCGGATCGCCGCGCTCCTCAATCGCGAAAGGCGAGCCGCCGATAAGCCTGTCGTCAACGCCAAACGGGTCCATCGCATCATGGGCAACCACGCCATGCTGCTGGAGAAGCACACAGCCGTTCGCAAGGGCCGCCTCCACGACGGCAAAGTCATGGTCATGCGCTCGAACCTGCGCTGGTGCTCGGACGGTCTGGGGTTCACCTGCTGGAACGGCGAGGTCGTCCGTCTCGCCTTCATCATCGACGCCTTCGACCGGGAGATCATCGCCTGGACGGCAGTCGCCAACGCGGGCATCTCCGGCTCTGACGTGCGCGACATGATGCTGGAGGCGGTCGAGAAGCGCTTCGCAGCAACGAGAGCACCGCACGCAATCGCATCTCTCCGACAATGGTTCTGCTTACACCGCGAGGGACACGAGGCTGTTTGCGCAAGCACTCAATCTGACGCCTTGCTTCACACCGGTTGCCAGTCCGCAGTCGAACGGCATGTCGGAAGCCTTCGTCAAAACCCTGAAGCGGGATTATATCCGCATCGCAGCACTACCGGACGCCCAAACAGCGCTCCGGCTCGTCGACGGATGGATCGAGGACTTGTATGAAGGCGGTTCTGTCAAGCAGTCATTGGCGTATCCTTTGAACTTGTGACTGGGCTGCATTATTGGCTTACTGGCGCACTCGGCGCATCGACTTGTATTCGGCGAGGGTTCGACCTCAACCACGATCCCATTCATGGGGGCCAAGCAGTACTGAAGAGCGGCGTCACGCTACAACACGGCGGACGTTATCCGGACCAACTTCAATCTCGACAGCCGCTCTTCTTTCCAGTCGCCCCGTCGGCGCTTGGAACTGTTATGGGGCGTCCGCTTTCAGCGACAGCCCCTGTGGGACAAGGCCGTCTTCAGCAAAATGCCAGATGGCGACCACGAGCTTTCGAGCGAGCGCGATGATGCCAATCTTGCGAGATCGGCCCGAACCCGCCCCGAAAGTGCTACGGTACCACTGGGATAAAGCGCTTGCCGGCTGATACGTCAGCCAACACCACGCGAGTTCAACGAGCAGCCGTCTGGCGAAGCGGTTACCGGCTTTGCTGATCCCTGATCATGCTTCACAGCACCACTCGCATACGGACACGGTGCCGAGCCTAGAAAGCTCGCCAAACACTTTCGATTGGCAAATTGGCGGTGGAACACCTCGGACACCAGCAATACTGCGCTCATTCTGCCAATACCCTCAAGCGTGGCGATGCGGTGAACCTTGTCGACGTTGGGAATGCCACGAGTACAGTCCTTCAAACCTTCTTCGAGATCGCGGTCGAGATCGCGAATATGGGCGTGGACCAGTTCGAGGCGTTTGAACTCCCTCGTTAGTTCTGCTGCAAGGAATTTGCCGAGTGGTTGGTCATCGGCTGTTCTGACCACTTGTAGCCACTTACGCCAGCCGCCTCGCGAGCTGATCCTGCGGCCCTACGGTCGCAACTCGCACCCTCGTATGGATGGCTCCTGCGAGTCAAGGATACGATAAGTTCAGGTCAACGGGTCGGTTGCAGCCATGTATACGGCGTCTGATATGCCGCATTACTGTTCCGCGCTCTGATGAATATCCGCTTGGAGAACAGGCCCCGCTCAACCGAGCGCGCGCGAAGAACTTCGGATTGATCGGAGTGCCCTGGTTCTTCGTCTCCGCTTGTTCGCCATCACCCCACATTACCCGACCATTCCGAGAGCCGTTAGCCTGTGGTTGGTATCGAGACCTGTCCCGCAGGACAGCAAAAATCATTCGTGCCATTCGCTACGCCATCGCGACAATCTTCGTCTTCTTGCGCATGAGTAATCCTGATAAGCAGTCCGATCCTTCCTCCCGCTTCAGCCGATGTCGGAGCATGATCCATGCCACGGCGCTAAGATACAGCAGCCGCGGATGTACCCATCTTCGATATCGCGCCAACTTTCTGCTTACCGCCGCAGAGGGAGGTTTGGGCATAAGGCCGAGCCATGCAGCATAGTCCCGCGCAGTCGAAATTGTCGACATCAGGAGTCGTTGCCGCGATAATTGTCGCTGCCAACATCCCCAACATTGGGGATCGACGCCAGACGTTGACTTGTCTCACTTTGCTGGTGGGCCTTCGATCTCGTCGGCCAGCCGCTCGATCCGCGTGTTCGTCTCGGAAAGTCAGTCGAAGAGTAAGATCGAGGGCATGCAAGTCGCTTGCGCCAACTAATCCACTTGTCCTTTCAGTCGATCGACATTCTGCGCCCTTCGCCGCTATGATTCCCAATTCTGTCATATGCGCTCGGATCGCGTTGCCGATCTTCGTGCGTTTCACTGAGCCGCTCTGCCGCTGTCCGATGTTTTTCGGGCTCGAAAGCGTATCCCGCGTTTTTCCGACAGTGATGGGCAACCATGGCATGTCACGGCAGGATATATATGAATGTAAACATCCTTACCCTAACGCTTTCGATAACGGTTTGGCGTGAAAAGATAGAAGCTCGCGTGACCGCGACGAATATCGGAAACGTATGCTTGCTAGCGACCCGAAAGAGAGGAGATGAAAATAAACTTTCTAGAGCTTGTCAGGCTGGAGTTGGCGATGAGAGCAGTTTTTACAACGAATAGCCCACTAAGAGACTGCCGACCGTGCAATTTAATCTTCCATGAGCCGCTGCCTTGAGCTCCCTCATCCGTCCTGAAACGGCAATATCAAATCGCTCTACATCCGCGATTTTTGGTAAGGTCGTGGTCATCAAAAGGTTGAGCTCCCTGTATCATCTCTCTTAAAAGTTACAAGTCCTCGATAATTGATCAGCGCGCGTTTTTTTTGTTGCGAGGCATGGGCAGCCGGAGGCGCGTCCCGAAACTGGTTCGCAACTGAACTGCTATACGACTGTGTTAATGCCTCAGCGGTTGTGGTTCCCCCTACCATAAAGGCCGTACGGGGAAAAGCAGAACGAGCAGCGCCGAGACAAAGCTTGCTGCAACTCATCCGTAACTATTCTGCTTGCTAGCATGCCGAGCATTATATGTCACTTGGTAGGGATATTGTATTGGGCCAGCCAAATTTTTTTTTATTTTTAGATGCGCACCAGGCGCGGAAACGGATCACAAAAAAACAATAAGCAATAAGCAGGGAAAATCAAAGCAGTTCCGCAGAAAAATCCCCACCCTGAACGCAATTCTTAATCGACAAAACTCAAACCAATCCACCACTTTCATTCGCCACCTCCAGAGCGATATCGATGCCTCGGTGTTCAGAAAAGGCTTGCAAACCAAGCAAGTAGGGCGATCATGTCGTCGGGTCCGGGGACGGTCGGGAACGGCGCAAGTGTGTTGGTGACCATGACGCCATGGGCGGCCTCCTTGAGCATAGGCCCATCGGTGTTAGGGCTGTCGCCAGCGGCAATGGCGGAGTAGCCAGGAAAGTTTTCCATAACGGCCTTCAGAGCGGTGGCTTTGCTTAGATTGCGCAGAGTGAGATCGACAAAGCCGGCTGTCTCCTCGACCACGAAATGGGGCTCGTGTCGCTCGCTCTGCTCCCTCATCAAAGCAACGACCTTGTCAAAGATTTCGGGGCGAGCGCCGCGGGGATATCCAACAGCGTAACCGGCTCGCTTCCTGTTGATGAATAGACCTCCGCCAAGATCGGAAATAAGTTCCTCCATCTCCATCACGAGGCCGGGAACCTCAGGAGGGGCCGGACGAGTGCGGTCAATGCCTTTGATGCGAATAGTGAAACCCTTTTCGGTAGCGAGGTTGGGGAAGCCGCCAGCGTTGATCTGACGGCAGTAATCCAATGACTGCGCCGTGATGAGCGTAACATTGGCAGAGATGCCCATGAGAAAGTTGACAACGGCAGGCGGAAGGTGCTCGCCGGCGGCTGTCAAAGTGCCGTCAATGTCGAGGCCCCACATGATCTAAAAAATGTTAGCTGTGGCGTGGAATGAGGTGGGCGATTTGCCTTCTTGTGCTTAGCTTCGATGGAGGAGGTGAGCTCCTCGCCGAGCCAGGCAACGACCTGGGAACGGGACGCGGGAATGATGGCAGCCATTTCGAAAAAGATGGTATTGTTTGTTGGTTTGGAAAGTACTGATTTGGAGAGAAGATGAAAGGTAGGGGAGCGGGAACAACGAGGCGGCGAGGGCTTATATAAATCTTTACTTCAAGCAAACTGCCGCCAATCCGCCGACAAGTACGACAATCGGAACAAATTTCGCCCGATGCTTACACCTGCTATGCCTATCTAAGTCCAAAGCGTCAGCAAAACGACGATCACCCGGTCAAGGACGTCAGAAACGCGCTCACCTGAAGATTGCGCTGATCGGCGTCTCGTCGGATACCGTCATTACGCGTGCGGCGCAGTCCTCGGGGATCTACAGCGAGTTGGACAGCTGAGGCCACGTCATCGTTTAAGCCTAACGCAGGAAATTGAAGCGATAGCTGCGTGTCGCAATCTGCGCTATGTATTTGCCCTAGCAAGGTGACAAGATGTGTTTACGGTGTTCGACGTTCGGAATGTTCAAAGCTCTAGCTTTCCGCACACCGATTTTCAGTTGACCTGCTATCCAGATGCTACCCGAAATTTATCGCACTTCAAGCCCTTCCTCCCCGCAACGAACAGCCCTTCCTTTGTTGCGTTGATCCCAGGCGGCTGAGCTACCATGGTAACGCAGCTGACAAGTTTCCAAGAGTAGGTGGCATGTCGATCTGTAAGCGCGCGGTGTTTCCAATTTAGTCTGATCGGTTCGCCCTCGGGCAGCTGCGTGCTCTCTGTAAGCTGTGCATGTTGATGACGTGTCAATCACTGTGAAGCTGCATTGCTGCCTGCACGGTATGCAACCATCATTTCTCGTATATGCGGGTGGCCTCTCAGCTGACCCAAATCAAATGCCAGGATGTAGCGGCTGACGCGTCTGCCTGATTGAAAAACCCTTGGCTGCTGCCTTGCTTATTCCGTGTTGTCCGAACCCCCGTTGGGCGGCCCAGACTTAAAAACATGGCTACCTGCTGTTTCCGCCACCCCATCGATTTCTTTACTTTCCCACCAAGCTCTCAGCACACTGAACTTTCATCGCAATGACTTCCCTTCCACAAGCGCCGGCCTCCAAGCGACGACGTGGCGATCTCGAAGATACCTCCACCGAAGACGAAGAATGCGAGCCTCCATGCCTCCGGCCAGGCCGCTGTGGCGTTGATGGGCAGGCTACTTGTTCGCAATGTGATCTCTTTGGTTTTGACCCGATCTCCGACAAAGAGGCAACCGATAGTTCCTCGTCCTCCTCTTCTTCTTTGCCTCCGAAACGCAAGAAGTTGAAAACGATCGGCCCGCAAGTCGGTGACAGCAGCGATGATCAGGTTGAAAGGATTCGTAATGCGGTTGAGGCTATCGGCAAGAAAAAAAACGGTTACACTGCGGTCCTTCAAAATCTGACCAGGGAGCAATGCAAGATTATGCGACGTTTCGGAGTGAGGATGAGTCCCTGGGGCGACATCGCATTCCAGTGCGATATTGGCTTAGTCGACCGGGTTTTGGACGCAGGCATTCCCGTAACGCTTGTGCCCATTAGATGATGATTGAGCGGAGGAAATTATCGATTAGGACTAGTGTATTTAATGCAGAATTTGCAATTATTTTATCTCTTATATCTTTCCCAGGATATATTGGGAAGTAGTGTTTGTAAATTCGTCCATTCGTCCATTCCTGATTTAGTTCAAACAAACGTTGATTTTTTGCAGCGGGTTTAATGAGGCTTAGTGAATAACTTACTGTTCGACAGGGCCTATGATCGTGCTTGGAAAGATGCCACCTCAATCACCGTGACAATAGCGATCGTCCAAGCGGAAACGCCACCGTTGTACGCGCCGATTGCCGTCGCACCGCAGTCCTGGTCACCAAGCAGCAATTGTAGCCCGGCCTTAGTCTTCGCAGCTGCGTGTAACAGCATTGCGGGCTGCCAAATCGTTGAGTTTGGACAGGGTCGTGGAGCTTACGCGCGACATGTTCTATTTTTGCAAAGGCTGTAGCGATTCCGTTGGTTTCCAATTGCAATGACCATTGGGCGAGTAAACGCCAGGACAGATATTCCCTCTTTTTAGGATTGGTACCGCTTTGCCATATCGGGAGGGAAACGGCCTTGATCGCGGATGCATGGCCTGCGGCGCCGAACTGTTGGTAGCGATCGCTGCAGACGGCCGCCATCGCTTCGATCCCCGGTGCCAAATACTTGCGCGGATCGAACTCGCCGGGATGTAGGGCAAACACACGCCGAATGGCTCCGGTGAAAGCCATCCTGAGATCTGTGTCGACATTCACCTCGCGGACGCCGTGACGAATGCCTTCCTGGATTTCCTCGACTGGGACACCCCAGGTCGGTTTGACCTCACCGCCATGGGCGTTGATGACTCCTGAAGTTCCTGCGGGACCGACGAGGAGCCGTGCATGCTAGATGGGTGTTTGGCAGGCGCGTGTGGATCTCCTTCAGGCGCTTGATCGAGAGAATGTCGCCGTCCGGCTTGCGGGAAAATTTGTAAGCGCCGTGGGATGTGCCGATGGCGATACCTTGGTCAGGCGCACGAACTCGGCCGCCTCCTCGGAATCTGTCAGCAGCATGTCGCGGCTCAACTCACCGTCGAAACTGTGACAATCCTCCACTTCGCCGCGGCCGGCTTCCAGCGAACCGAGATGGCCGAGTTTCTCCTTCGACGGACACGCCGATAAGGTGCGCCATCTCCACAACCTGGGCCGTCACCGCGACATTGTCTTCGAAGCTCAAAGGCGTCCGCCCATCAGCGGACAGAGACCCGTCCATCATCACCGAGAAGAAGCCGGCCAGAATGGCCGACAAACAGGTCGAGGGGGAATTGCCGTGGTCATGATGCATGCAGACCGGGATATGAGGATACTTTTCGACAGCCGCATGGATGAGATGAGAAAGCGTCTCGTCCCCTGCAAAAGCACGAGCACCTCGGCTGGCCTGCATGATGACCGGACTATCCGTGCGATCTGCCGCCTTCATGATGGCGAGCATCTGCTCCGTGTTATTAACGTTAAACGCGGGAATGGCGTAGCCATTTTCGGCGGCATGATCGAGCAACTGACGAAGGGTAACGATAGCCATTATGAAGAAATCTTCATTTGAGCCTGATAAAACCGTAAAAGGCGTCGGACCTCGTCGCTTGAGCCTAGCAGTACAGAGATGCGTTGATGGTGGCTTTGAGGCTGAACACAAAGGATATCTTCATAACCGGTCGCCGCGACACCTCAGGCGGCGTTGACTAGGAAAGCCATTGGATTGGCCTCATACATAAGGCGGAGTTTGCCTCCCACACTGCGGTTTGCTTTGTCCGCGGGATACAGGGAGATCCCGCCTTTTGTGAGAATGCGATGAACGTCAGCGACCATCGACGCGGTCCATCGCATGTTGAAGTTCCGCCCGCGCTTCCCCGAGGCACCTGCCAGGCACTCATCAACATAGCGACGGATCGGCTCATCCCAGAAGCGCTGGCGCGATACGTTGACCGCAAACTCCCCTGTCTCCGGGGGCATTTGCATGCGCGCATTGGTCAGCCTGAAAGAGCCATCGGAAGGATCGAGTGTGAAGCCGACTACGCCGGCGCCAAAGGTGATCACGAAAAGCGTCGACGGCCCGTATATGGCATATCCGGCGCAGAGATATTCTTGCCCTTGCAGGAGCACGTTGTGATCACCGTCGGCCTGGACCTGAGCCACAGCGAATATCGATCCGACCGACAGGTTCACTTCGAGGTTCGACGAACCGTCAAGGGGTCCCCATAAAGAATGAGATCCTCAGCGGAGGGCTCCTTCAGCCACAAGACATCTTCTACCTCCTCTGAAACATATGCCGCAAGCGACGCCGCTTCCGAACATGTTTCCCGAAACATCTGGTCGGCTAGGACGTCGAGCAGTTTTTGATCTTCGCCCTGGATGTTCGTCGTGCCGGCGCTGCCGATCTGGTTGTGAAACGCTGCTTCCTTTAGATGGCCAGCAACTGCGCCTGAAGAGGCCGCAATTCTTTCAATCAGCAATCCAAGAGCAGGGACGACTTTTTTCTGACGCAGATAGGCACCAAGCTCCATGTGAGGTGTAATGTTCATCGGCGCCAGTCAGCCTCTCTCTCACACCGCGGCCGATCGTCTACCGGTCGGCTGGTCTTCGAATTCTGGCCGCACAGCCAAGTATTCGAACAGCCGGGCAACGGCCTCTGCGCCGGGATCGACATGGCCTTCGAGTTGCTTGGCATTAACGTATGCGGCACGCCCTGCCTTTGCATGGAGAAGCGTCGCGGTGAGGTCGGCCCCTTTGCGGGCCGCTTCTGCCGCGGGTGCGAAGCCATTCTCGAGTGCATCCAGTGCCGGGGAGAGAGCATCGACCATCGTACGGTCGCCAAGCCGAGCGCCGCCGATCTCCTGCATTCGGTAGAGGCCGGCCTTTAGTGCTTCGCGAATGGTCAGCCCGCTCGATGCGCCGTCGCCGGCAGCGGCAAAAAAGATCGCGAGCAAAACACCGGACGAGCCCCCCATCGTCTGACTCAGTTCCTGGCCCATGGCGCGGAACAACTGCGTGTGATCGGAAAGCGGAAGACGATCTAGCGCACCGATGAGCGCGCGGGCAGCACCTGCCAGGGTTGAGCCGGTGTCGCCGTCGCCTGACTTTGCGTCCAAGACGTTCAGATCCTTTTCCGCTTCGATAAGAAGCGAGCAGCAATCATGGAGGAACTGACGGGTTGCTTTGTGCTGGGACGGAACTGGAGCGATCGGCGTCAAGCCATCAGGCAGAGCAATGAGGGAGATGGGTTTGACGGCTGCCAACCCTGGCCACGCCGGAAGGGCCACGGGCGCGGACAGGAGCTCGAGTTCCACCTTTTCGACGGGAAATACCGTGATCGAAAATCCCTGCATGTCGAGCGATGTCATCATTGGCGCCGGACCAATGATGTGTGATAGCTTTATGCCGATCTTTGATTGGATGAGCTCGTGAACCACCACTGACATTTCCAGAACCGACGTGCCGCCAAGATTGTTCACGAGGGCCACGTGAGGTTTATCGGACATCGAAGCAGCGAGACGCTCGACCATTGCGGCAACAGCACCCTTGGCACCGGAAAAACCGATCTGCTCGACACCGGCTTCGCCGTGAATGCCGAGACCAAGCTCGGCATGGCCCTCAGGGATCCGGTTCTCCTTCGGCGAGCCGGGGACGGTGCAGGTGTCGAGCGACATGCCGATCGAGCTGGTGTTTTCGATCACTCGGCGTGCGGCTTTCGTCACCGCTTCGAGGTCGGCGCCGCGTTCCGCCAGCGCACCTGCAATTTTGTGAACAAGCAGCGTTCCTGCGACGCCGCGCGCCTGCGGCAGTTTCGGCAGCGCTATGTCGTCGTCGACAATGACCATGCTGACATTCAAGCCGTAAGCACGGGCACGTTCGGCGGCGAGACCAAAATTGAGCCGGTCGCCGGTATAATTCTTCACGATGAGGAGGCAACCCGCCTCTCCTGTGACTGCCAGGATACCGGCGAGGATCGCATCGACGCTGGGCGACGCGAAAACATCACCGCAAACGGCTGCGGTCAGCATGCCTTTGCCGACGAAACCGGCATGGGCCGGCTCATGTCCCGATCCGCCGCCAGACACGAGCGCCACTTTGCTCTTGTCCCAATCGGTACGGACGATGACACGGATATGGGGGTAGCCGTCCAGACGGGCAAGTTCACCGCCAGACGCAGCAAGCACACCCTCCAGCGCTTCCGTGACTGCATTTTCCTTGCTATTGAGGAACTGTGACATTCTTGCCTCCCTTAAACTAAACGCATGCCGGCCGCGTCGAAATAAAGCGGTTTGTTCGGCTGGATCTTGATGGTTTCGCCGCCCTTGAGTTCGGTATGGGCGTCTGTGACAGTGATTAGATTGTGTGTCTTGAACATGAGATGCAGCCGCGTCTGATCGCCAAGATGTTCGACGCGGGTCACCATTGCTTCCTGACCATTTCCTTGGTCGATATGTTCCGGTCGCAGTCCAATGGACTTGGCCTTTGCCGGCGCGCCGGGAAAAAGTTCTGCGGGAACGACATTGATGCGGGGCTGCCCGAGCCGGGTCGCGGCGTAGACGCTGACCGGCTCTTCGTAAATCTCGCGGGGGGAGCCGAATTGGATGAGCCTGCCTTCGTGGAGAACGCCGACGTGGGTAGCCATTGTCATCGCTTCGACCTGATCGTGGGTGACATAGAGTAGGGTCGCGCCGGATTTGGTCTGGATGCTCTTGAGTTCAATGCGAAGATCGGATCGGAGCTTGGCATCGAGCGAGCTCAGGGGCTCATCCATCAGGTAAATCTGCGGGTTTCTGACCAACGCGCGTCCGATGGACACGCGCTGCATCTCGCCGCCCGAAAGGGCCGTCGCCCTATTATTGAGCTTGTGCGAGATCTGCAGGATTTCGGCGATCGCGTTGACCTTTTCGTTGATGATGTTTTGCGGCGTCTTCAAAAGCGGCGACTTCAACGGGAATTCCAGGTTCTGCCGCACCGACAGATGAGGGTAGAGCGAATATTGTTGGAAGACCATCGCGACATTGCGCTGTGCGGGGGTCAGGCCGCGCATGGATCGGCCACCGATAATAACATCACCGCTATCCGGCGTATCCAGTCCCGAAACCATTCGCAATGTCGTCGTCTTGCCAGCGCCTGTGGGACCGAGAAGAACTACAAACGATCCATCCGGGACCACCATCGAAACGTCATTGAGGGCGCGGTGTCCGGCAAAGGACTTGTTGATGTTTTTCAGGATGACTTCAGCCACGACGCAGCACTCCCTCATTTGCCTCGGAGACAAGGGCATTTCCGCTAACCGAATCAAAGATCGTCAGTCTTCTTGGATCGAATTTCAGGCCGATCAGTTCGTCCAGTTTTGCGGATTGATTGGATGGCGTGCGGGCTTTGATATCGCCGTTCGGCGTATTGATCGTAACGATCTGCGTCGTTCCAAGGTATTCCACTGCTACGACCCGTCCACGATAGATGGAATCGTCGTCGAACGTGACATGCTCGGGGCGCACGCCGACGGCCAACCTGCCCGTTCTGCCTTCGCGAACGACCGGCATCTTGACGCGAAGGCCTGAGAGGCTCACGTCATCGGCCCCAGCGGCGACCGCCCCCTCGAACTCCAGAAAATTCATCGGTGGTGAACCGATGAATTTTGCGACGAATTTTGTTGCAGGCCAGTCATAGATCTGTTGCGGCTTGCCGAATTGCTCAACGACCCCGTGGTTCATCACAACGATCTTGTCGCCCATCTGCATTGCTTCCAACTGATCGTGGGTCACGTACACGGTGGTCGCGCCCATTCGATCATGCAGAGCCCGCAATTCTTCAGCCATGTGCTCACGGAACTCAGCATCGAGTGCGCCAAGCGGTTCGTCCATGAAGAAGGCTTTCGGATTGCGCACGATGGCACGGCCAAGGGCGACGCGTTGCCGGTCGCCACCGGAGAGACCTCCGACGGGTTTGTCGAGTATGCTCTCGATCTGCAGGATCTTTGCCACCTCGGTGACGCGCTCGGTGACTTTGGCTCTGCGCATCCCTTGGCTGACCAAAGGATAGGAAATGTTCTTGCGGACGTTCATATGGGGATAAAGAGCGAACATCTGGAAGACGAAGGCGATGTCGCGTTCGCTTGCCTTCTTCATCCCGACCTCTTCGCCGCCGATGTAGATTTCGCCGCTGGTCGGAAGTTCGAGGCCGGCCATCATCCTTAGAGTTGTCGTCTTGCCGCAGCCGGAAGGGCCGAGAAGCATAAAGAACTCGCCGTCCTCCACTGTGAAGGTGGAAGATTTGACCGCGTTGAATGCCCCAAAATCCTTGCGCACATTCTGAATTCTGATCTGTGCCATGGGTTTACTCCGGGAAATGGCTGACGACGATGAACATAACTGCGCCCACAAGCGTCACGATGAACGAGTAGGAGTAGAGCGACAGCGAGAGGGGTTGCATCAACATGACCACGCCGAGCGCAATCAGGATGGATGCGACCATTTCCCATGCATCGCGCCGCAGACGAAACAGGCGATTGAGAAAGATCGTCATTTGCGTACCGCTCCGAAGGTAATGCCGCGCAACAGATGTTTACGAAGCAGGATGGTGAAGAGCATGACGGGGACGAGGAAGATCGTTGCGCCCGCTGCGACGGCTGGCCAGTCCTGGCCGCTGACGCCGATGATCGTCGGGATGAAGGGCGGCGCCGTCTGGGCGTTGCCCGATGTGAGCAGCACAGCAAAGGCGTATTCGTTCCAGGCGAAGATCAAGCAGAAGATCGCAGTCGACGCTATGCCGGTGACGGCTTGGGGCAATACGACTTTGTAGAAGGCCTGGAAGCGCGTGTAGCCGTCAATGAGGGCAGCTTCTTCATATTCGATCGGGATCTCGTCGATGAAACCCTTGAGCAGCCACACGGACAGGGACAGATTGACCGCAGTGTACAGCAGGATCATACCGGCATGCGTGTCGCTCAGCCCCATGGAGCGGAACATCAGGAAGATGGGGATGGCGACCGCGATCGGCGGCATCATTCGTGTCGAAAGAATGAAGAAGAGCAGGTCGTCCTTCAACGGCACCTTGAACCGCGAGAAGGCATAGGCAGCAGCCGTGCCAAGTGCGATACAAAGGACGGTCGAACTAAACGCGATGATGACGGAGTTCGTGAACCGCTCAGCAAAACGGGACGCACCCGTAATGACCACACCTTCCTTACGAACCAGTTTATCATACCAGGTCGTCGGTTCTCCCAGTGCCTTAAGCTGATCCTCCGGCACGCGTGTGCGGGTGGTGAAGAGATTGACATACCCTTCGACGGTCGGCTCGAAGATCATCTTTGGCGGATAGGAGATCGCGTCCTCAGGCGATTTGAATCCGGTCCCTATGATCCACAGCAATGGAAGAAGGGTGACTGCGGCATAGAGGACAACCAGAATACCGGCAAACCATTTCTGACGCCCTGAGGGCTCGGTTACAGAAAAACTGCTCATCTCTGTTTCACCTTGTTCAATGCTTTGACGTAGATCGACGCAAGGCCGAAAACGGTGACGAAAAGAATGACGGCATAGGCTGATGCGTAGCCGGTCCGCCATTGCTCGAAGGCGGCGCGCTTCAGGTTGATCGAGGTCAGCTCGGTGATCGAGCCCGGTCCGCCTCCTGTCAGTTGGACCACCAGGTCGAACATCTTAAAGTTCTCGATGCCGCGGAAGAGAACGGCCAGCATCAGGAACGGCAGCACCATTGGAATGGTGATGGTCCAGAACTGGCGCCACTTGCTCGCTCGGTCGCATTCGGCCGCCTCGTAGATACTGCTCGGAATGGAGCGCAGTCCCGCAAGACAAATCAGCATCACGAAGGGCGTCCACATCCAAGTGTCGACAATGACGATGGCCCATGGTGCCAGCGAAGTGCTGGCGATCATCGAGAAGCTTGAGGGATCGTTCCCTGTGAGGAAACCGACCACGTAATTGAATAGGCCGATTTGCGGCTGATACAGAAAGGTCCAGAAGTTGCCGACAACCGCGGGGCTCAGCATCATCGGCAGCACGATGATCGTCGTCCAGAGATTGTTGCCGCGGAATTTCTTATTGATCAGGTATGCAAGCGAGAAGCCGATCAGCACCTGCAGGACGATTGTCCAGATCAGGAAGTGCGCGGTCCCCTGCATGCTTTGCCAGATATCGTTATCCGTCAGAATGCTGATGTAGTTGCGCAAACCGACGAACTCGACGGACGCATTAGGTCGGTTGACCCTGATATTCGTGAAACTTAGCCTAATCGTCCAGATCAGCGGGAAGATATTGATGGCGAGTAGCAACACGATCGAGGGCGCTACGAAAAGCCAGGCTATAGCGCGATCAGAAAGGCCTCTGACGCGAGCCGCGATTGCGGGCGGAGTCGCGCTGGCGACCCGGTCGATCGGTGAGTGGAGCATGTCCGTCTCCTTGGCGTAGATATGGAAGGTAAGCAGGGCCGGCGCGGTCCGCGTTGCCGGCCCTGCGTGACGCTCACTGCTGGGAGGGGGCGTGTGTAAGCGTCAGTATTTGCCTTCGTCCTCGAAGACAGCCTTCCAATCCTTGGCCAGGCCATCCAAGGCGTCCTTAGCGGTACCCTGGTTTGCAATCACATAGTCGTGCAAGCGCTTCTGCGACGCCTGGAGAAGAGAGGCGTAAGACGGCTCGGCCCAGAAATCCTTCACGATCGCCATGGATTCCAGGAACGGCTGCGCATAGGGCTGGCTGGAGGCGAAGCTCGGATCTTCCACGACCGCACGCAGAGCAGAGTAGCCGCCGAGCTTCCACCATTTCTGCTGGATTTCCGGCTGGCCAAACCACTTGATGTAATCAAGCGCTTCTTTCTGCTTTTCGGAGGCCGCGACGACCGAGATGCCCTGGCCGCCGAGCTGAGCGAACCGGACGCCCTTCGGGCCGGCCGGATTAGGGAAGTAGCCTGACTTGTGGCCACCGAGGTTCGGGTCGGCATTGATGCCAGGCCAGGTGAAGGTGAAGTTCATCTGCAACGCGACCTGACCAGACTTATAAGCATCCACGTCCTGGGTCATGTATGCGTCGGAATGGCCGGGAGGAGTGCAGCAATCGTAGAGCTTCTTATATTCTTCGAGGCCGGCGACCGCATCGGGCGAATTAACGAAGCCTTCGAGATCGTAGGGCTTGTTAGGATTCTGGTATTCGAATCCATAGCTGTAGAGCGCGTTCATGGCACCCATGGTTATGCCTTCCGAGCCGCGCTCCGTGTAGATCGCCGCGCCGTAGACCTTCTTGCCGTCGATTTCACGGCCCTGGAAGAACGTGCCGATGTCGACCAATTCGTCCCAGTTTTTGGGGATCGCGAGATCACGACCGTATTTTTTCTTGAACTCGGCCTGGAGCTCGGGGCGGGAGAACCAGTCCTTCCGGTAAGTCCATCCGACGACGTCGCCGAAGGCCGGCATCGCCCAGTAATTGGGCGTATTCTTCGGCCACTCCGCGTATCCGACAACCGTCGCGGGGATGAAGTCGTCCATCTTGATTCCTTCTTTTTCGAAGAAATCGTTGAGCTTGACGTATTGGCCGTTCTCGGCGGCGCCGCCGATCCACTGACTGTCACCGATCAAAAGGTCGCAGAGTTTTCCCCCAGAGTTAAGCTCGTTGAGCATACGGTCTGCAAAATTCGGCCATGGCACGAATTCGAAGTGCATCTTGTTGCCGCTCTTCGCCTCGAAATCCTTGCTGAGCTCAACCAGAGCATTAGCCGGATCCCATGCCGCCCAGCACAAAGTAAGATCAGCTGCCTGTGCATGAGAGGCCGTTGCAATAGAGACAGCAGCGTACGCCCCGGCAGCAAGTGCCGAGTTCATCAAAAGGGACTTCATCTGGGATCCTCCGGTTGACCTCTCGACCTCCATCGAGAGGTGTAAGTATGTGTTACGCCACGGGCGCATCGTTCGGAGAGCGTCGGTGGCCGCGTTGGTCGACAGTCTTTTCAGGTTTCTGGCGGGCGCAAATCCTTAATAACTGAGGTGCGCACCTCAGCGCAAGGGATTTTTGAGGTCCGCACATCAATTCTTGCATTTTCTTCCTGATGTGGGAGAAATATGAGTCCTCAAATCGGTTTAGGAGCTTGAATGCGGCCGACAGCAAAAGATCTTGCGGAAGCGGCCGGCGTCAGCCTCGCGACAGTTGATCGCGTATTGAACGACCGTCCCAACGTGAGCAAAAAGGCCGCACGGCAGGTCAACGAAGCCATTGATCGGATCGGCTTCGTTCGAAACCCGGCGGCTGTCAGCCTGGCACGCAACAAGAACTATCAGTTTCGTTTCGTACTGCCGAAATCAGGCGATCTTTATCTCCGCGAACTTATAAAGAGAGTGGAGGAAGTGAAATCTGCCCTCAAGGGCGATCTCACCGAGATCGATTATGTCCAGATCGCGACTGACGATGCGCACGGCGTAGCAAAATATTTGGCCGGCATAGAGGAAGAGGAGGTTGATGGGGTCGCGCTTATGGCACCCGAGTCGCCCCAGGTTCGTGATGCGGTCGCTCGGCTCCTTGAGCGAAACATCAAGGTTGTGCAGTTCCTTTCGGGCCAAGAGAAACTTCCGACCGCCGATTTTGTCGGGGTGGATAACTTTGCCGCAGGAGCGACGGCAGGAAAACTCATTGGTAGGCTGATCTGCCGGACTCCGGGAAAGGTGATGGTTGTGGCCGAAAGGATGCAGTCACTAGACAGCATCCAGCGGCGCCACGGGTTCGACAGCGTCATAAACCAACATTTTCCGCACCTTAGAGCCCTTCCTTCCATCGAAACTCACGCCGATGAGCGTCGCGCAAACCAGATCATCGCGAGGGTTCTCAAGAACAACCATGACATCATCGCCATCTACGTCTTGAGTTCGGAGGCCCGGGTGCCGCTTTCGGCGACCGCCGCCCATATCGATCTCACCAGCCTCACAGTGGTGGCGCATGAACGTACGCCCTTTAGCGAGGAAGCGCTGCGCGATGACCGCATTGATGCCGTGATCGCACAAGACCCCGGCCACGCCGTTCGCAGTGCAATACGCATCATGCGCGCGCGCGCGGATGCCAAGGAGCTGCTGGCGGCGCAAGAGAAGATTAGAATAGAGGTCCTTTTCAAAGAGAACCTTTGACAGGTTCACCGTCTCGGGTCAGTTTTTAGATTTTGAGGTGCGCACGTCATTTAGATTGATGTGCACGCCGATTCGGCCGGGTTGGTCTGGGGTGGAAGCTCGGATACACGAATGCTGCTACGGCAATCTCGGGAGAGAACGGACGTGTTTCTTGCACAGAAACTGGCTTTGGCGACAGCAATATTTTCGGTTACGTCTATCGGCATCGCGAGCTTGGCCAGCTCTCAGATATATTTCCTCATCGGCGCTCAGAAATAAATGAGTTGCGAATATTGAAGCGGTGGCTGATGGTCGTCGAAATCCAGCTAGAGAACTATCTCGCAAATGTGGAGCTTAATGTATCATCTCTTGCCCAGGGCGCATTGGTGAAAAACGCGCTGGCAGGTCATAGCGAGCGACGCGATGCAAAGGCAGTCGATCAGCAAGATCCTCAGCAGGTATATCTCGAAGACTACGCGCCCGATTAGCAATTGAGAGGGCGGCGGGCCGTGTACATCGGCTTGCCGGTTTTTGCAAATAGATCGATGATGGGTGTGCTGGCTACAATGACGCCCGGCGCCAACATCGCGACAATCATGGACAGCAAGACCGGGCTTGGCCAGACGGGCCGGTCTATTTCGCTTAACTCCAGAGGTACTGTCATCAGTCCGATGGCGGAGCCATTCGGTAGCTTTGGCACGACACTGTTGCCGCTCGATCTGCTGGAGAAGGGGAAGGTCGAGCAAACATCTCCACCGTACTTGACGACGCCAGCCCCTGGGGACGACTTGTCAGTAGTAAGCCCACATTAAGCTCGTTGCATATTTCCGCCCCCGCTCGTTGGCACCATCATGTCTGCATTTCTTGGCGCTTTTCACGACCAACCCTTGGTGTTTCTCTATCCTAGGAGGCTGTTGCAGGCTGATCGGGCTTAACTGAGAGACGGTCTGCTCGACCTGCACGACTTTATCGAGACAAAATTCTGTCCCGAGCAGTAACTGCCAAATTGGAGGAAAACATGAACACGGTAGACAATAGAACATTCGCATTCGCAGAGTTCGTGTCCAGCCCATTCAACTTGCACATCGACGGAGCGCAAGTGCGGGCGAACGGGGGGAATACTTTCGAGTCTTTGGATCCAGGGACTGGCGCAGTTATCGCAACCCTCGCCGCTGGCGACGCTGCGGATGTTGATGCTGCGGTTAGTGCTGCAAGGAAAGCATTCATCACTTCGAACTGGGCGACAATGCCCGCTGCGGACCGAGCCGTGATCCTGCACCGGCTGGCCGATTTGATCGATCAGAACTCTGCCTTACTCGCGGAAATCGAATCCAAGGATGTGGGTAAGCCTCGCGCGCAGGCGGCGGCATTCGACATTCCACATGCCGCACAGACCTTTCGGTATTACGCTGACCTCAGCAACAATACGCGCTCCCGCGAACCGTTCGCAGTCAAAGGCAATGAAGCATGGTCCGTGCGTCAACCCTACGGCGTCTGCGCCTTCATTTTTCCATGGAACTTTCCTTTCCTTCTCCTCGGTTGGAACGTGTCGCCAGCATTGGCCGCGGGCAACACCATCGTCATTAAGCCGGCGGCCGAGACATCACTCTCAGCACTATATTTTGCGCGCCTCGCGGAGCAGGCTGGCGTCCCCAAAGGCGTGGTGAACGTCGTGACCGGATCAGGAACCGTGGTAGGAACGGCACTGGCGGGCCACTCCGGAATCAACCGTCTCTCGTTCACGGGCTCTCCGGAGGTTGGAAGAGTGGTCGCTGAGGCGTGTGCACGCAACTTGGTACCCGCCAAACTCGAACTCGGTGGTAAGGGAGCAGCCGTTCTATTTGATGATGTCTCGGTGGATAACGCCGCAGAGGCACTCGCCGGAGCTGTAACCCTCAATGCGGGACAGGTCTGCTGCACCGCAACACGATGGCTTGTACATGAGACGATTGCCGATGCATTCATCGCTAAGGCTGCCAAGTCTATGAGCGGGATGAAGATTGGCTACGGCGGGGACGACACCACTCAACTTGGACCCCTTGTCAGCGACAAGCAGCGGCGGCGTGTACTCGGTTACGTGGAGCGATCGAAAAGCGAGGGCGCCGAAGCCTATCTTCCCGGCGGTGCGGCTGAGGTTTCCGATCGGGAGGGGGGCTTCTACGTCAAGCCAGCGCTGCTCGGTGGCGCCCCTGACAATGTTTGTGCGCGCGAAGAGGTTTTTGGGCCGGTCGCGTACGTGATGACGTTCCGCGATGAAGACGAAGCCATAAAGTTGGTAAACAGCAGTCCATACGGGTTGGCAAATAGTGTATGGACGGCGGACACCCGGAGAGCGAAGAGGGTAGCCGAGCAGCTGGTCGCGGGAAATTCCTGGATCAACGCCCACAACCTGTTCCCGCACGGCGTTACCTATGGCGGCGTAAATCTCAGCGGATGTGGCGGAGGTATTCTCGGTCCCGACACGCTCGACGACTATTACCGCAAGCTATCTGTCGTTCGGCCCATCTGAGGTTGATTGGCGCTGGAGACTGCGGATGATCCGCGAACCACAGCCTCTAGTTCTCATCTTGGCACCATATGAATCTTCGATTTTGGTTCTTTTCAGAGCCAAGCTTAGGTGCACACTTGGTATCAAGAATTCGGATGCCGCAACGCGGCGATCAAACAACTTCGTGTTTCTGATCACGAAATGCGAAAAATTAATACGGTCAAAGAAGGAAGAAGGACAGCCATGGGTATTCAAAAATTCGAATCCGTTACTGCCGCCGATCTGCCCAGGGTAGACATGCCCGGCGTGGATGCACTGCTAAAAGATTTTGCGACAGTGAATTCCTCGGGATCGCCGATCACTTTCGGCGTCTTCCGCCTGAACCGCGGTGAGGCGCTTCCCTACACATACGAGTTCGACGAATTCAAGCTGGTTGTCGAAGGGGAGTTCACAGTCAGCGATGGCAACGGCGACATCAAAACTTTCAAAGCCGGCGACGTCATGCAGTTCACCAAAGGCACGGAGACAACGTTCACGACGTCGTCTACAGGCCTAGCGTACTTCGTCGCACAGCGCTAGCGGGCACGGGCCGGACCTCGATAAACGATATCGAGGTCCGGCCTTGGCTATGGCTCGGTCTAAACCAAAAACAATTCGGGGTGAAAATGACAAGAAGATTCAACGTTGCTATCGTCGGAAGCGGCCCCTCAGGTTTTTACGTGGCCGAGGCCCTTCTGCAAGCGGATATGGAAATCCAAGTTGATATGATCGAGCGTCTTCCGGTTCCATTCGGACTCGTTCGGTATGGCGTCGCTCCGGACCATCAAAAGCTCAAATCGGTAACCGCGCAGTTCGAAGATATTGCCAGCCATGAAAACTTCTCGTTTTTTGGAAACCTTCAGCTGGGGCGTGATATCGACATATCTGAACTTACACGGGTCTATGACGCCGTCGTAATCGCGACCGGGGCGCTTTCCGACAGGCCGCTGGGTATTGATGGCGAAGATCTTAAGGGTAGCGTTTCGGCTACCGAATTCGTCGCCTGGTACAACGGGCACCCAGATTATCGCAACAGAGAGTTTGATCTCTCGCATCCAAACGCAGTCATTGTCGGAAATGGCAATGTTGCGTTGGACGTGTGTCGCATCTTGTCCAAGAGCATCGACGAACTGAAGACCAGCGACATCTGTGCACACGCACTGGATGCACTTTCCGAAAGCCGCATCGAGAACATCTATCTTGTCGGCCGCCGTGGTCCCGCCCAGGCTAAATTCACGACGAAGGAGCTGCGCGAGTTTGGAACGCTGGTGGATGCCGAGGCGGTCACGGAGCCGTCGGAGCTAGAGCTGAACGAGCCGTCGCTTACCGAATTGCAGGGACCGGATGGAGCCGGAGCCGCCAGAAATCTCGGAATCTTTCGCTCGTTCGCTTCGGTAAATCATCCGCGTCAAACGAAGCGGCGCATCCATTTTCGATTTTTTCTCTCACCATCGCGCATACTTGGTCAAGAGGGTGTTGAAAGCATCGAGTTCGAAAAGATGCGCCTCAAGGGCCCAGCATTTGAACAAACCGTTGAAGCGACCGGCGAAGATTTCCTTGTCCCGGCTGGGCTCATTGTTCGCAGCGTCGGCTACCGAGGTGTGGAGATCCCCGGTGTCCCGTATGACAGCAGACGTGGAACGATCCCACACAGCGACGGGCGTGTCCAGGGCATGGACGGGGCGACGGTAAAAGGCATCTACACGGCAGGCTGGATCAAACGCGGTCCAAGCGGCGTCATTGGCACAAACAGGGCCTGTGCCGTCGATACGGCTTCAGCGATCCTGTCAGACCTCGTAACACTTGGTGAAGGTGATCGACAAAACTCGATCACGAAGCGCGACCAATTCCTTAAATCGTTGCAGACGCCATCGTTCCAGCTCGTGAACTTAGAAGGCTGGCACAAAATTGACGCGCTTGAAAGAACGAACGGCGCGATGATTGGAAAGCCTCGCGAAAAGATGACCTCTATCCAGGAGATGTTGGACGTGTCGAATAGACAACAATTTCCGGTCGCTGCTGCCGGATAATTCCACGGCGTAAGAAACAACACAAGTCAGGGAAGAAATAGAAGGAGATTTCAGGGGTTGGCGCACCGTCGCCAACACCAGGGAGGCGTTTGCGCGTCGATAAGCCGAATAACGGCGACGAGCGCACGGGCAACAATCTAGATGACTGCTAGCCGCATTCAATAGAAAAGGGGAACTAAAACATGTCCACATTCAACATATCCATGCAACCTACACGGCGGGATTTTCTCAAGACATCGGCCGCAGCAGTTGCAGCTACCGGTGTCGGCGGGTTCGGTGCGTTCGGACCAACCTCTGCCCTCGCCAGCGGCTTGGCCGCTGGTATGACCGGAGGGCCGATGGGGTTCGACGGCGCGGAGCGCTTCCAGTACAACAAAGAAATGTCCGAAGGGCGCGCGATCGAAGGGATCAAGGCTCTTCAAGTTGCCGGGACCGCACCGAAGAAGCTGCGCGTCATGCTACCAGATGGATGTATTGACCAGATCAGCAATCCCTTCCGCGCCGGCGCCGATACACCGATGGATGTATGGAAGCGCGAAACCGGTATCGAGGTCGAACTTGTCGGCGCGCCTGTCGGCGATATCTTCAAGAAGGTTATGCAGGACGTCACCACTGGCGGCGGCACCTTTGACATCTATAGCGGCCCATGGAATTCGGCAGGCGACCTTGTTGCCGCCAACGGCGCTCTGGATTGTTCGAATTTCGTTGTGAAATACCAGCCCGACTGGGGCGATGCCGAACGTGGCGTGCCAACAGAAGAATTGGTCAAGCTGCTCTACACGAACAATGACAAATACTACACCATCGCGCTCGATGGCGATTTCCAGACTTGGTATTACCTGAAAGGTATATACGACAAGCGGGACGTGCAGGAAGCCTTCATGAAGGAAGCCGGGCGGCAACTGGCTCCGCCCAATACTTGGGAGGAACAAGATCAAATCGCCAAGTTTTTCACTGGTAAAGACTTCGGCAACGGACCAATGTACGGCACGGGCAGCGCGCTGGGCCGTTTCTGGGGCCTACCGACATTCTACATGCGGCTGGCTTCAATGGACAACCCGAACTACTACTTCTTCACCGAAGACGGACAGCCTAACCTCAATACCGACCTCGCCATTCAGGCGACCGAAGAACATGTGCGATCGCTCGAATGGGCGCACCCCGACGCACTCAGCTTCACATTCATTGAATGCTGGAACGCGATCTGGAATCTCCAATCGCCGAGCATGGTGACCTATACCGCGCTCCCGAAGTTTGGGGACGGCTTCAAGGACGACGGCAAAACACCGAAATCCAAGGCGACCGGCCTTCTCGCCTCTCATTTACCACTGGGCCGCAGGTTTGGCGACGTGGTAAACCGTCGGTCAATCTTGCATTACGGCGTCAGTGCTTGGGTCTCGTCAACTTCGAAGAATGCGGAGGCGGCCTATCTATTTCTGCAGTGGCTGAGCTCGACCCGGACATTTACGCTGATCATGTGCAGCCCCACGGGATTCTTCGATCCCATGCAACAGGCCAACTTCAACGAGCCAATCGTGGCCGCGAACTATGGCCCCTACGCAATGGAGACGATCCCCGCGACAGTTCAGCGTTCGGTTCCCGGCGTGAACTTCGCCGGCCAGACCGCTCTTGATAACGCGCTTGATGACGAGCTTCAGGCTGCGCTGACCAAACAGAAGACACCGCGTGAGGCCATGGAGGCGGCACAGCGAAAGTGGGAGCAAATCGTCCGTAAGCAGAGCCGCAAGGGCATGGTCGAATCCATACAGGCTTGGCGCCGCACCTGGCCGACCATCGTCGACAAGGTCTGAGCAACAAAACAGTTACCGGACCACGTCACGTGGTCCGGCAATCCCGTGGCGGCGCTCATGGAGTCGATACCGATGAAAGCCAATCCAAGAGCACTAGTGCTCAAATATGTATTTCTTTTGATAGCAGTAGCGATTGTGATCTACCCACTGCTGTGGATGATCACTATGGCATTCAAGCCATATGCCGAATGGACCACAGGCAGCGGGCTCAGCTGGATACCCCGAAATCCGACCTTGGGTAACTTCGAGTACATCTTTCTCGGCCGCACCGACTCTATGGTGGTCAGTCTCGATCGCACTATGGTCGGCCCCCTTGTCGCTAGCTTGGTAACCTCGACTTTGGGCACGCTGCTCGCCGTCACTGCGGGCACGCTAGCCTCTTATGCCGTAGTGCGCTTCAATACTCTGCCTGCGCTGGCGCTGCAGGTGTTGCAATTGCGCCTATTCCCCCCGCTAGCGGTGATGATTCCGGTAATGGTGATGTGGTCCTTCATCAGTGCGATTGATACTTGGTGGGGCCTCTCGCTGATCTACGGGATTGTTACGCTACCCTTTGCTTTTTGGCTGATGAAGACCTTTTTCGAAGAGGTGCCGATCGAAATCGAGGAGGCGGCGCGCGTCGCCGGGAGTTCGCACTGGCGCGTTTTCTACAAGATTACGCTCCCTATCGTGAAGCCGGGCCTCGCGACCTGTGTGCTTTTCGTTTTCATCCTGAACTGGTCTGACTACCTGCTTGCGCTGCTGCTGACCCAGAAGGATTGGGTGACGCTCCCCGTCTTCATGTCCAACCTAAATACCGCGATGGGCGAGATGTATGGCGTCAAAGCGGCGCTTGGCATCATCGCGGCCATTCCACCGGTGATCCTCGGCCTCTTGATCCAGAAGCACCTCGTACGCGGCCTGACTTTCGGAGCTCTCAAGCAATGACAGATGTGATTTCAGACATGGTTACGCTAGATTCGACCGCATCGGAAAACCCAAGAGGCGGCTACTGGTACAGGGCGGCCCGTGATGGCCAGAAGCTCGGACGCTGGTTCGTGGCGCCCACGGTGCTGCTACTGCTATTCATCGTCATCTTTCCGCTGCTTATGCAGTTCTATCTCAGCTTCACTTGGTGGACGCCGCTGGATGGGACGCGTTGGTACAATGCATATGAAAGCCTCAACTTCGCGGATAATTACTGGCGTCTTTTGACCGACCGGGATCTTTGGGCCGCATTATTGAGTACAGGAACCGTGATCGCAGTCGCCGTGCCCTTGCAGTTCGGACTCGGGCTTGCACTGGCTTACCTATTCATCGACGACTTTCCGGGGCGGAAGATTTTCTACTCTATTGTTTTGACGCCGATGATGATCGTCCCGGCAGTTGTGGGGCTGGTTTTCTTCCTGCTCTTCCAGGGCTCTGGTCCAATCAACGCCACACTTGGGTTGCCAGCGAACTTCTCCTGGCTGACGAGCGTCGATCGTGCGATGCTCTCGGTGATCATTGCCGATACATGGCAGTGGACGCCACTAATGTTCCTGATATTGCTTGCCGGTATGCTCGGCGTACCGTCGGATCAGCTATTGGCAGCCCGGCTGCTTGGTGGGTCGAATTGGCAGAATTTCTGCCGCATCATCCTGCCCCGGATGAAGCCTGTAATCATCATCGCCCTGGTTCTACGCACCGTCGAGTGTTTCAAAATATTCGACCTGGTCTTTATCATGACCAAGGGCGGCCCTGGAGTCGCAACCGAAACCATATCGCTCTTCCTCTACAAGAAGACCTTTGCCGACCTCGACTGGGCTTATGTCGCCGCAGTCGGATTAACAATCCTGTTCGCGCTCAGCCTACTCGCAGCGAGCGGGCTCGCATTCATGGCCAAGAAGAAGGGCTGACCCGATGTCTTCGATCCAAATTCAGGATGTCACCAAGAGCTTCGGTGATTTCAAAGCCGTTAGCAACATTTGCCTCGACATTGGGGAAGGCGAATTCGTCGCGCTGCTTGGCCCGTCAGGCTGCGGCAAGACCACGACTATGAACATGATTGCCGGCCTGGAGGATCCAAGCGAGGGCTCGATCCTCTTCAACGGGCAGGATCTTTCTCGCACACGGATTCAGGACCGGAACATCGGTTTCGTCTTCCAGAATTATGCAATCTTCACGCATCTCACCGTGTTCAAGAACCTCGCCTACGGCCTTTCTGTCCGTCACCTTCCCAAACAGGAAATTGAGCGCCGCGTAAAGGCCATGGCAGACCGGATGGGACTTTCCCATCGGCTCGACCAGAAGGCGTCGACCCTTTCCGTTAACGAGATGCAGAAGCTTGCAATCGGCCGCTCGGCAGTTGTCGAGCCGCGCATCTTCCTGCTTGATGAACCGCTCTCAAACCTCGATGCCGCGTTCAGGGCTTACATGCGGGCAGAGCTTAAGGTGCTACAGCGCGAATTCGGTCAGACGATGATCTACGTCACACATGACCAGATCGAGGCCATGAGCTTGGCCGACAAAATCGCAATCATCGATAGGGGCAGGGTGATGCAGTATGGCGCCCCGCTTGAAGTCTACAATAATCCGACCAATCGTTTCGTCGCCAATTTCGTTGGAAGCCCTCGCATGAATCTTCTTGACGGCGAGGTAGTAAACACCGGCGGAAGTACCAAGCTGGCCATCGAGACTGGACTTGAGATCCCTTTGTCGGGTCGTGTTGGCGTAGATATTGCATCGCATAAATCTACTAGAAGACTTTCCCTCGGCATCCGGCCGCAGGACATTTACCTCGGTGAAATGCGCCACACCGACGACATTCCGCTCTCAGGAACCGTAGAGGAAGTAGAACGGATCGGGCCGAAGCGGCTAGCGTATATCAAGGCGAATGGCACGCGATTCCTAGCAATAGACGAGCGCGATCACATGACCCCGGGCAGCGAAGCGAAATTTTTTCTCTCGGCCGAGAAGTGCATGGCATTCGACGGCGCGACCGGTGAACGAGTAGGTGGACGGGTTCAATGAACGCAATAGAAATCAACGGCGCATCAAAGCACTATCCGAATTTTACGCTAGGTCCGATCGACTTGGCTATCGGCCAGGGCGAATTTTTCGGGATTTTCGGGCCACCGTCGTCCGGCAAAACCTCGTTGCTCAAGCTCATTCTTGGTCTGGTCAACTTCGATAGCGGGAGGGTTACCCTCGGCGGAACGGACTCCGCGAGACTGGAAGTTTCCCAGCGAGGCATCTCCATGGTCTTCCAGAACCTGGCGCTGTTCCCCAATATGAGCGGTCGCGAGAACATCATTTATCCGCTCATTGAGCGAAAGACGTCAAAATCCGAGATCGACGCACGACTAGATGCTGTGGCTGAGGTGCTGCATATCAGTCATATCTTGCACAAGAACCCCGCGCAAATGTCCGGCGGCGAACGCCAACGAATTGCGCTCGGACGCGCCCTCGCTGTGAAGGGTCGCGCAATATTGCTGGACGAGCCAGTCTCTGCGCTAGACGCGCGCCTACGGGAAGAAATGCGCATCGAGCTTAAGCGGCTGCAACGTATGGAAAAACAAACCTTTGTCTACGTCTCTAACGACGAGGAAGAGGTGATGGCTGTCTCTGACCGAGTTGCGATCATGGACAAAGGACAGATCATCCAGATTGGGCCGCCAGACGAGATCTACAACAGGCCAAACTCGATCTCAGTCGCGAAGCTGGTCGGATCACCTCCAATGAACCTCTTCCCGGGACATCTGTCAGATGACGGTGCGCGTTTCGAATCTCCAAGCTTTACGATGTCCCTCGACTTTCCGCGTACAACTCATGCCGGCGCAGCGGTAACCCTCGGCGTAAGGCCGGAAGATATCCACCAGACGTTGGACACTGGCATGGCATGCCCTGGTATCTCAGTCAGCTCAACGGAACCGCTTGGGAGCCATACGATCGTGAATGCAACGATCGGAGGGCAATTCGTAAAAATTCGCACTTCCGGAAGAATTGTCGTGGCAAGCGATCTGAGCGCCCATGTGACCTTTGATCAGCGGCGTCTGCATCTCTTCGATACCGATGGAGGACGAATTTGACACTCCCGCCCATGAGACGAGCCACTTAGGGGTAGCTGCCAAGCAGAACAGAGGCACAATCTGAATTTTTAGAACTGATGCGTTGCACGAGCTCAACAACAAAAAGGAAGGTGGAACATGGACGGTGAAACAATGACAATCAAGGGAGCTTGTCCCCAGGACTGCCCCGACACCTGCGCGTTTATCTATACAGTGAAGGATGGCCGGCTGATCGATGTTAAGGGTGACCCCAAGCATCCGGTCACCCGTGGGCGCCTGTGCATCAAACTGAACGATTTCACGGCTCACCATTATAATCCCGACCGAATTCTTTACCCGATGCGACGCGTGGGACCTAAGGGGGCAGGTGAGTTCGAAAGGATAACCTGGCAAGAAGCACTTGATGAGATCAAAAGGCGGTGGACTGCGATCATCGACGAATACGGCTCGCAGGCGATCATGCCCTGCAGCTACCTCGGCCAGCAGGGCGTTTTGAACGGGATCAGTGTTGGCGACGCCTTTTTCAACCGGCTCGGCTCAACGGTTGCTGAAAAAACGTTCTGCGGCGTCGGTCGAGATGTCGGAACCCACCTCTCCATCGGCGCTAGCGAAGGCGTTGACCTCGAAAGTACGGTTCATTCAAAGTATATTGTTCTTTGGGCAATGAACACGTTGAGCACAGGATCTCACCATTGGCCATTTATCGACGAGGCTAAGAGAAACGGTGCCAAGCTGGTCGTGATCGATCCGCTGCGCAGCAAGACGGCCGCGCAGGCCGATTGGCACATCCGTATTCGGCCAGGCACCGATGCCGCGCTTGCCCTGGGAATGATGAATGTCATCATTACGGAAGATCTTTTGGATCATGACTATGTCGAGAAATATACGCTAGGCTACGAGGAGTTGGCGGCGCGGGCTGCCGAATACTCGCCCGAGCGGGTATCGGCCATCACTGGCCTTCCCGTCGAGGACATCCTTACATTTGCGCGTGAGTATGCGACATCCGGAGCGAGCTTCATCCGCCTCGGAACCGCTGTCGAACGCCATCGCAATGGCGGAGATGCCGCTCGCGCCATCAGTTGCCTGCCCGCGCTGACTGGTGCATGGCGCCACGTCGGGGGTGGATATCTCGGGATTTCGCTGAATGCGTTCCCAATGAAATGGGACGCAATGTGCCGTCCGGATTGGATCCGGGAAAGTGTGCGCGTCTTCAACCTCAACAGCCTCGGCACGGCTCTACTCGAGGCCCAAGACCCGCCGATTAAGTCTTTGATGGTCTACAACAGCAATCCCGCTGTGCAGGCCGCAGAGCAGGAGCGGATCAAGAAGGGTCTGGCCCGGGACGATCTTTTCGTCGTGGTAAGCGAGTTGTTCTTGACCGATACGGCCCGATTCGCCGACATTCTGCTTCCCGCCACCATGCAAGCAGAACAGACAGACTTGATGTTCTCATGGGGGCACTTCTATTTCTCATACAACAACAAAGCGATCGAAGCGCCCGGCGAGGCGGTCCCCAACACCCAGCTATTCAGGCTACTTGCGGAGACCATGGGCTTCAATGAGCCGGAATGGGCCCGAACCGACGAGGAAATGATACGGGACTTCATCGACTGGAACTCCCCGTTCATGGAGGGTATTACACTCGAGAAGCTAAAAGAAACCGGGTACATGCGAGTCCGAATCGGCGATAAGGACTTGCGCGCGCCGCATGCGCGAGGAAATTTCCCGACACCGTCCGGCAAGTGTGAATTCGTGTCAAGCACGGCTGTTCACGGTAACTTCGTGCCCCCGCCGTTTCGCGCTGGCTACAATGGCTTTCAGGACGGCGGCTACATCGACCCGGTTCCAAACTACATGCCGCCCTTCGAGTCTCCCGAAAGCTCGCCCGAACTGGCGACCCGCTTCCCGCTCAATATCGTAAGCCCTGCTGCGCATGGCTTTTTGAATTCCCAATACGCCAACGAGCCGAAGCAAATGCGCCGTCAAGGCGATACCGTCGTAATCATGCATCCGGCTGATGCTGAGGCGCGCGGGATCACAGAGGGAGATGCGGTCAGAGTGTTCAATGACAGAGGTGAGTTCGTCGGATCGGCCCTAGTCTCCAACGACACAATGCCGGGCGTCGTGGCAAGCTATCTTGGTCATTGGGCATCGAATTCAAGGTCGAACAGCGCTGTCAATTCGATAAGTTCAGACCGCCAGGCGAACCTCGGTAGAGCACCGACCTTTTCCGACAATCTCGTCGAAGTGACAAAAGTCCAGGCAGTCTAGGAGATCATTACATGCCTTACGTTGTTACCGAAAACTGTTCTGGGTGCCGCTTCACGGATTGCGTGGAGGTTTGCCCGGTATCCTGCTTTCACGGAGACGGTGATCGAGTCTACATCGATCCCGGCGCTTGCATCGACTGTGGGGCTTGCCTGCCACTTTGCCCTGTTAAGGCGATATACGAAGACTATGACCTGTCCGGCGAGCAGGAAAAGTGGATAGAGTTGAACGCCGAAATGGCGTCAACGCTGCCCACCATTCGCAAAAAGCTACCCTTGCTAGAGGGCGCAGAAGCACGGAGGGCATCTTTAGGCTTCTGAGGCTCCGTTCACCAGGACGCATCGATGAGGAAGATGAGAACGCGAATGGAACTCGATTCTAAAGCTTCACTGGATTGTGATGACCCGCAGACTTTCAAGTCGGCGAAGCCTCGACCACTGATGGATCTTGGCGAGGCAATCGCCATTGCGAAGGCAAGCACCCGACCCATCTCTCACGTCGAAATCGTCCCCCTTTCCAAATCCTACGGCCGTAGGCTTGCACGGTCCGTACAGGCAGGATTGGACCTGCCGCCATTCGATCAATCGGCAATGGACGGCTATGCGCTGGCGGGTCCGGCAAGCAGCGGTCGCTACAAGCTCGTGCGAAACGATGTCGGGTTGGCAGGTGATGATCCATCCGACCTGCGACGTGGCCAGGCTGCGAGAATATCAACAGGTGCTCGCATACCAAAGGGCGCTGACCGGGTCGTCCTACAGGAACACGCGACCCTCCTCGACGGCCGCTTGATCGTCCCTCATGAGGTTACGCGGCCCGGAGCCAACATTCGATCATTCGGAGAAGACGTACGCCTGGGCGACACGATTTTGCCCAGGGGCCATAAAGTTAACGCCCGTAGCATTGCGATGCTCGCTGCGCAGGGTCTTGAGAGGATTGAGGTGTTGAAGCTGCCCAAAGTGGCGGTTGTCTCGTGCGGCAGCGAGCTTAGACAGCCCGGCGAGGCTCTCGGCGGCTCGGAGCTCTTCGACAGCAACCGCCAGATGCTAATGGCCCTTGCGACTGAAGCTGGTGCACATGTCATCGATGCGGGATGTTGCACCGATAACCTCCAGTCATTATCCGCGCTTCTGAGCGAGCTCTCGAAGAACAATGATCTGGTTGTAGTCAGCGGGGGCACTTCGGTCGGTGAGGCCGACCTTACATCCGCTGCACTTGATGACGCCGGAGCTGAAGTCAGACAGCTTAAGATCGCGATGAAGCCCGGGAAGCCCGCTCTCATCGGTAAGCTCGCAAACGCAACCATCGTGGGTCTTCCGGGCAATCCGGTAGCGGCCTTTGTCTCTTGGCAGGTGCTCGTGCGGACAATGTTGGCAATGCTGCACGGGTTACAACACGACCCCCTCTCTGGGTGGGAGGCCCTTGTCGCCAGTGAATTAAATCGGCGGCCTGGTCGGACAGAATTCGTCCCAGCGTCTATCGTGGTTCAAGGAGACGAGAAGATTCTTAAATTCATTGGCCCGGCCGGATCAGGACGCTTGTCTCCTTTGTGCCAAGCCGATGGTTTCGCGCTAGTTGAATCTCACCGTGGAACCGTTCGCGTGGGAGAAAAGGTCATATTCCTTCCATTTCGAGACGGCGACGTTCTTCAAACTTGGTGAAACAGTATCTACACTCCTCGGCTGACAATGTTGAATGAGGTGACTAACGGATGTCATATGGTTCATGACGCCATCTGTCGTGGCTGATTTAGATGAGGAAGCGAAGGAAGGCCCAACCATGGAATTAACGTTGACGCTCGACGCAAACTCGAAAAAGTCGCTTCAGACCCAAGTGTTCGATCAAGTGCGATCGCTAATTCTCGATGGAAGGCTTCAGGCGGGTATGGCACTTCCCCCGACGCGCGTGCTTGCCGAGAAGATGCGTCTTTCCCGCAACACCGTGATGATCGCCTACGAACGCCTTGCCGCTGAGGGCTATGTCGAGACACGCGGTACCGCAGGTGTATTCGTGACGTCTATTCCTCCTGACGACCTCCTTGTCATACGTGGATCGACGAGTGGCATTCAGAGTTCGGAAACGACAGTCCACCTCTCCGATGAGCCGCTCCTGTGTTTTGCTGGCTCTCCCGGTGGCGGCGGCGACAGACCTCATCTCGATTTCTGGCCAGGCCGCTCGGCGGCGAGTGCATTCCCTCTCCAAATCTGGCGTCGGATCGTGTCAAGATTGCTGGCGAACGAGCCACAATACTTCACGGATTACTGTGATCCGGCTGGCCTGCCAAAGCTGCGGGCGGCCATCGCCGATCACTTGGCGCGCAGCCGCGGCATGCATGTGACAATGGACCAGATAATCGTCACAGCTGGAGGCCAGGATGCACTGAACCTGATCGTCAGTCTGCTGCGGACTTATACCCGCCAGCTTTGCATCGAGAACCCATGTTACCTTGGTGCATCGATGCTATTCAGGGCCGAGACAATCCCGATCGAGGCTGTGCCGGTGGACGGTGAAGGCATTCGCACGGAACGGCTTCCAACAACTCGAGGGAACCTGCTTTACGTCACGCCCTCCCATCAGTTTCCGACCGGAGTAATGATGTCGCTCTCTAGGCGATTAGCTTTGCTGCGTTGGGCAGAGGATACCGAGAGTTACATCATAGAGGACGATTATGACAGCGACTTCCGCTACGATGGACCGCCGCTGACCTCGCTCGCGGGTCTGGACGGTGGCCGAAGAGTCTTCTACGCGGGAACCTTCTCAAAGTCGGTAGGGGCAGGGGTCCGGATGGGGTTTGCGGTCGTGCCGCGGGCATTCTGGGACGAAGCACGTATGATGAAGGCCCAGATGAGCAATGGGCAATCATGGCTGGAGCAATCCGCGCTTGCCGAGTTCATTGCTGACGGACATTTCGATCGGCATCTGCGCAAGCTACGAATAATCTACAAGTCACGACGAGATTGCTTGGTTGAAGCGCTTCAAAAAACCTTCGGCGCGCCGATCATCTCGGGACACGATGGTGGTTTGCATTTCGTTTGGAAACTTCCGCAGGGTATGCCGAGAGCTCGAAATCTGCAGGTCAAAGCCCGTGCTTATGGGATCGGAGTTTATGCACTTTCTAGCGGGAGTGCGTTCGATTTCGACGACTCCGCGCCGGATAATATGCTTATGTTTGGATATTCCTCACTGACCGAAGCCGAAATTGGCCGAGCAATCGCGCAGCTTGGCGAGCTGTTTGCAGGCGACGAAATATTAAATCGACGAAGGCGCGACTTTCCAGGGGCGGGGGCCGGTAATGTCCAACAAACACGGGCGCGTATTTAGGCCGTACACGATATCTGCACTTGGAGGTGCACTGAACGGCGCTCATTGGCGAGCTTAGATTTGCCTGGTACCATCGTCAACGCGCCGATTGGAACTTTTTAGAGATTATCGCCGTCGGTAAGCTTATATTGAACAGCTGCCTTAGTGCAGCGCCCAAAATGGGCAAGCGGCTCTGCGTGCTACCTGAATCCGGCGCGCGGCTATCGTTTAGAGCAGACTCCATCCAAATGCGACCACACTAGAGAATTGGCTCAACAAGCTCAGTGGAATTAATCGCAATACAAGGCAAAGCTCTTGCTTTTGGAAAGGGTATCGGTTCGGCGAGGGTAAAATCTTGGCTGCTTGGCTATCAAAGATTAATACGATCTGCGCTTCCGAAAACTTCGAGGCATTTATCGAATTCTCCTCTTCTTCCCATCAGGGATCATAAGTGGAAAATTCCAGTTCTAAATGGCCTAATTTAATGGGGGCATGTCAGCAGGGCCTATATGCTGCCTGGATCTGTGGAGATCGTCATAGGCAGTGTAGCCCACATTCTTGGTTCGGAACTCGATCATGCGCACCATGGCAGTGAGATTGTCAGCGACGTTCTAGTTGGCGACCCTGTGGGGTGAAGGTCGAGTCAGCGACCTTTGGTGCCGCCAACGGCCAGGCCATTCATCTTGTCGTCAAGCATCACAACAGGGATTAGGGCACGCCCATGATTAGCTGCCGCAACTCGCCTTGTCTGTGGTATCCTTTTTGATCACGGGTATTTCGTTGCGTCCAACTCGGCCATTGCGCAGCAGTGCGTTTGCTCGGACGATGAGCCTTCGCATGATGACCGTGATGGCGACCTATGGCGGATTTGCGCTGGTGATATTTGGCGCGTCCATCCGAGTTGAGGCGGCATGCCACGACGGTGGACATCTAGAGTGCATGACGGACCAGTTTCAGGACATCGTTGAACGTCTTTTATTAGCGGGCGTCCGGTTCTCGGCTTCGTACATCGAGAACCGGACGCGCCTCGTAGATCTTTTTTCTTTCATTTACGATGCCAGAGGGAATTTTGTCGGTGCCAAGCTCCACATTGCGGTTCGAATTCTCTCGGCTGGCCAGCGAAGGGCGCCTTTCCTCAATGCTTTGAACCGTGTCACGAACCAGATTTTCTTTTGGCAATTCCGATTTTCGAATTCCAACAGCTGGTTGCGTCGCGGCAACCGCCCGCCTAACGGGCAGTGCCACATCCGCCGAGGCTAGGCGAGGCCTCCGAGAGAGACGGGTGGCGTCGTGATGATCGTCCAAAGAGCGGCTCGCGTTTTCTCCGCCTGGTGTCACATTAGATGGCATCCAATCCATTGGTTCATACTCTTCAGCGACTGACATGGTTTCTCCTTCTCGTTCGCGACAACAATTAAATCCATGAGTCACCGGATTCACAACCGGGAAGCTGGTTTCATAAGTAATATGACTGAAGCATCTTAAGAGGAAAGTCCTATTAAGGCCGAAGCGTCGGCGCCGCGCACCACAGCCGATATGTTCGTGATCATCCATCAGACCTGCGGGGCCGACGCAACATTGTGCTTCGTCGCGAGTCGCTACGGTTCTCGGCCAAAACAACTCTTTAGCTTGACGCGAATGACGTCTCAGAGGGCGCCTAAAGAGGCGGTTGTCCGGCCTTTCAAATACCGTGCACTGCAGGTCGAGTTAAAGAACTGAAACGCCCGTCGGACAAGAAGATGATAGCGAGCGGAATCCTGAAGGAAGCGCTCTTTCTGGTGCCCAAAAAAATCTGTTGGCTCGCTCTCTCTTCTTCCATATCAGAGAATGCCCGCCACGACCTGATCGCGTGCTCGCAGACGACATTCAGGCCGCTGTCCTAGAACGCCCACTTACGGCTATCCGCGTGCCCATGCCATCTGGCGTCGAAATGCCGGGAAATTCAGGGGGCCCGCAATAGGGATCGGACCAAAATATCGAGAATCGTAAGAGCATCGAAATCAGAGCGGAGAAACACGCAACCGTCGGGGACTACGCCCCAGCATAGGGCGCCAGTGATCAACCTTTCGTCCGATGAATCGGGGAGCACTCCATGAAGGCACTGCCACACGGGCCAAAGTGATACGACCGAGGACAACCGTCCGATCGATCTCGACATGCTGCCCGGCTATCGCGGCGACCGTCTTGATCAATGGCGAATATTCGTTGCATCGATGCCCTTATGTGTGGGTATTGTTCTAGGTGACCGACTCATTAGGTCACAACAGATACGAATTGATACAAACTGGGCGGCGGCGAGGACGTTATGATCGCGCTTGTCGTATCGAGTTGTGGCTGAACGTAGTGGTTTGAAGTGTTGAAAAAATCGACTGCTTTGTACTTCCTGTAGAGCCTTAGCTGAGACGGAGAATACTCACCTTTGTCGGCATGGGGCGGATGCTACCCCATCGCCAACGGCCTTGAGGTCCTGCCGCAACTGGTCACTGTCACAAGCGCGATCGGCCAGAAGATGTTCCTAGCCCGAACGGTCTCCAACATAACGGCTGCCGAGCGTCCGTCATGAGCCTGGCCTACTGTCAGTTTCAATCGGATTGGACGGCGGTCTGCCTCGCCCAAAGTAAGGACTTTGGTATCAGCCCGCCACGCGAGCGATCCATGCGATTGGATCGCTCGTCTTTTTTGACCGTTGCGGCGTGTTAATGCAAGCGGATCGATGAGCTGTCGATCATCTGGATATCGCCATCGTAAGCTTCGGTTATTGCGTTGAGAATACGCGACCAACGACCCGCACGATGCCATCGATCGAAGCGGTTTACGCAGGTCGTATAATGGCGGTATGGAGCTGATTATCTGCCCAGGGCGCAAATCACCGGATCGAATTGCGTAGCCCGCAGGAGATATCGCGCTACCCAAGCGTCGCTGGAAATCGTGCTCACAACAGGTGTGTCGACAACATCGGTTGATATTTTGACAGAGACGGAATGTTACAAGGTCTAAGGGATACGAAGCTTGGGGAGGCGACGGGCCGGGTGAACATCCTGGCGCTTTCGATCGCGTTATAGACCCGGCTCCACGCTTGTACGGCGCAGCATGCTGGTGGAAGCGGATGCAACACCAATCCACCATGATGATCTCCCCGGCGTAGTGCCTTATATGAGCCTCAAGCGGGCGATTCTGCACAGCAACACTGCCATCACAAAGGTAGCACCCAACACTTTGCGAAGCTTTATATTTCAAGGCCGCCTGACCCGCGCTGCCTTTTTACCTCAAAACGAGCTCGCTCTCGGGCGTCGGGCGCATCACGTTTGCTTATCGTTCTTGGCGCTTCTGGAGCACTTTGTCCAGCCGTCCCATTCGTAAGTTGACTGCTACTGGTTGTCATCTGCGCAGCAGAGTTTTGACGCTCCAGTTCCTCGCCGTATGCGATCATCTCGGTCAGGCTTAAACGTTTACTGATGGCTCTTTCAAAAGCCTGTACGCCGCCTTCACGAAGAATTTCGTCGGGGTCTTTCCCACCCGGTAGCAATGCGAAACTCATGCTCTTGCCTTTCTCACCGGATCCAGTTTCGTTGAGATAAGCGAGAGTGTGTTTTGCAACGTCGACGCTGGCCTTCCGCCCGGCCTTGTCTCCATCGAGGCAAACGAGCACATGATCGTTGAGACTAAAGAGCTTGTCTAGTTGGGTCCGACTGATGGCGATTCCTATAGGTGAGACGGTCTGCTTTATCCCTGCCTTGTGTAACGACATGACATCGGTGTAGCCCTCGACAACAATCAGTTCTCGTGTTTTACGAATGGCCTCCTTAGCAAGATGGTGCCCCCATAATAGTTCGGACTTCTTGAAGATATCTGTATTTTTTGAATTCCAGTATTTTGGTTTTCCCTTCGGCGGATCTCCTATCGATCGGCCTGTTAAACCTACGACATCTCCCTTATCGTTGCACCAAGGAAATATAATTCTACCTCTTAAATAACTATACGCGGCGAACATTCTGTGGCTGCTTATTGCATCTCTTTTAGTAACGTCCTCTTTGTCCAGATATTTTACGAAAGATTCTGCAGGAAAATACCCTACTTTGAACGCCGGGTCAGGCTTCCAGAGGCCGCGTTGAGAAAGATATTCTCGAGCTTTCTTATTAAGCGGTTCCTTTCCCGAAGCCTCAACAACTCGATCGTTGAGAAGACTATCCTGGAACAATTGGGACGCTAGCTCGACGTTTTGCTGCATATAGTGGTGTTCGGCCAGCCGAATAAGGATGTCTTCCTCTGACATCTCCGGCGACGCTGGTCGCGTGCGAGCTTCTCGGTCGCTAATTGCGACGCTGGGCGCGGCAGTCCGCGGACGCCAAAGTCGGTTTACCGGCTCAGCCCTAAATGCGCCGTTGCGGTTAACCGCAACGTAGTCATTCACGGCAGCTTGCCAACTTTTCTTTCGCATGATCTTTTGAGCGAAATCTTCACCGCCTCCGTGCACTTGACACCCCCAACATTTGTAAGCACCAAAATGTCCCAGATTGTCGTTTATCTCGAATGACGGGTTCTGGTCGTCGTGATCCGCAGTGGGACAATTAGTTTTCCACTTACCTTTGCCGCCTGGAATCAGCTCTCGGCCGGTATAGAACCGTACCATGTCCGAAAGGCGTAGAGTAGCTGGCTCCCTATGTTCGCTGTTTGAAGCACTAGTACGGTCAGTGTTGCTCTCGCCTTCTGTCAGCAAAGGCGAATTCCGATTTTGCTGCGGGACTGGAGCCCCCAAGATTCTGCGAATAGGCATGTGAGTGTGATCCCTGTGGTCTTATACGGGGCCTCGTCTTCCAACTATTAATAATGTTGCAGCATTTGCCGGCAACATCTTATGGACTATAATTGCATCTGTAACGATCTGGTGGTTAGAATCGGACATACCGCGCAAATGGACGTCTAAAGCGTCGTCGAACGTATTTTAAAATTTGTCTCAACCTCAATGAGATGCCGCGGAAAGGTCATTCCGAACGCGGGACCGGAAGGGAGGTCGCTATTATCCCAATTCACTTGTCGGAGCGTCAAAGCTCCCCATAGCTTCCAGGAGAGCTGTAATTGCAGGGCCGAATTGGCCTCCGGCCCTAACCAGTATCCAAAGTCACTTGCTGGACAAGATTGACCTGGACCCTGCTGTCGCTACTGAAGAGTCAGTAGAAATAGCCCAGGTTTCCGCTAGAGCAGATGAGCCAAACCGAACTCACCCTCGCGCTTTTGAGGTGCGCACCCAATCTCGCAGCTTCTTGGCCCTAAAAGATTCTGCGAGGCTAGGCCGCCGTGCAATGGCGATTCTCAACGCAAGATCGCCTCCGCCTGCCCCCAAGCGGGCTTGAAATCTTACGGAGACGGCACCAAACATGATCGCCGCGAGGATGAGGTAGCATCTTACGCGGCATGGCTGTCTTTGTAGATCGCGGCATTGTGTCGGTTTGATAGTGATTGCTACGGTATCCCTTGATGTGGATTTCCTCAAGTGCGCACGGGTCAACTGACCTGCCACGGGTAATTTCCTCCAGTTTGGATTAGAGTCCGGCCTTTTGAAGGACGGACGCATGAAGAAGCAGAGATTTACGGAAGAGCAGATTATTGCGGTACTGAAGGAGCAGGAGGCTGGCGCGAAGGTGGCGGACCCCTGCCGCAAGCATGGGATTTCGGATGCGACATTTTACAATTGGAAAGCCAAATACGGCGGCATGGAGGTTTCTGAGGCGAAGCGTCTGAAGGCGCTCGAAGAGGAGAACGCCAAGCTGAAAAAGCTGCTCGCCGAGCAGATGCTGGATGCCGCCGCACTCCGCGAGCTTCTTGCAAAAAATGTATGGTCCGCCTCGCCCGTGCAAGGGTACGCGACATCGTAAATAACGATTCCAGTTGCATAAATGTATCCGGCCTCTCGCGAGTGGGCTGCGGTTGCAGCCAGGCCATGATGAGATCCGCACATGCCGTTCCCAATAAATGGTTCGGGCACGAGGCCCGCTTTTTTGCACAGGACTTACGGCATGTTGATCCACTGTTTCGTCATCACTATTCCCGAGCCTTGCAATCGAGCTTGGATCCTCAGGTGAAGGTAGGGTCTCTGCGTTCGTAGAGTGCTCCAGGCCTGGTCAGGACGACCCAGACGATCCGGGCCATTTTAGCGGCAAGTGCGACGACAGCTTTGTTGGGGTGCATCCGAGTCTGAAGGCCATCCAGCCAGCTCCCCAATCGATCTCGTGTTCGGTCGAGGTGCCGAAAGTAGGATCGTGCGCTATGTACGAGAAGCTTGCGAACATAGCGGTTTCCCCGCTTGCTGATGCCGAGAAGCTTCTGCTTTCCTCCGGTCGAGTATTCCCGTGGCACTAGGCCAAGCCACGCTGCCAGATCGCGAGCTTTCTGGAATTGTCGGCCGTTTCCAACGGCAGCCAGAAGCGCAGTTGCGCCCAACGCCCCAATCCCAGGGATCGTCATGAGCCGTCGTGCGACATCCTCGCGACTGGCGATCGCCTCGATCTCGCGTGTGATGTCGCCAATGCGCTGTTCCAATTGGCGCGGCAAAAAGGTCTGCAAGCAGCTTACGCATTGCCGACGAGAGATCGTTGGAGTGATCTTCGAGAGCTTGCGGCAAGTCGAGCTTGAAGAGGCCTGCGCCTTGCCGCAGGGCGATCCCGTATTCGAGGCAGAAAGCTCGCATCTGATTGATCAGACGCGTTCTCGTTCCGATCATCTGATCTCGGACCCTGTGTAAAGCCTGGAGATCGGCTTGTTCCTCGCTCTTGAGTGCCGCAAACCGCATTGTGTTGGTCGCGTGGCAGCCTCAGCAATCACTTCCGCATCGATGATGTCGCTCTTGTTCGACTTTACGTAGGGCTTCACGAACTGCGCGGGGATCAGACGCACCTTATGTCCGAACGCCTGTATCTTCCTGGCGATCCACTGAGATCCTGCACACGATTCCATCCCTACGATCGCCGGCGCTGCGCGTTCGAAGAACTGTAGCAGTGTGTCGCGTCAGAAACGAACCTTCTGGACTGGGACACCATCGCTTCCGAGATCGACAACGTGAAGGATGTTCTTGCCAATATCAATTCCGTAGACAGCCGCTGGGCGCGGCATATTGCGCTGTGACATTGCAACCTCCTTCGGTTTGGCCGCCTCATGATGCGGCAGGAGGACGAGGCGGACCATCCCATTAATGGTAGGCCCGCCGCCCAGCGTGAAGCCGTCGCGCATCTGAAGGCCGTCATGGGCCTCTCGGAGCGGCGGGCCTGCCAGATCATCTCCGCTGACCGGAAGATGGTGCGCTATCGGTCGCGCCGACCGTCAGAGGCCGAACTGCGGAAAAAGCTTCGCGACCTCGCCAACGAGCGACGGCGTTTCGCCTACCGGCGACTGTTCGTCCTGCTCAAGCGAGACGGAGAGCCGTCCGGCGTCAATCGCATCTACCGGCTGTATCGCGAGGAAGGGCTGTCGGTCCGCAAGCGGAAAGCCAGACGGCGTGCCGTCGGCACGCGTGCGCCGATACTGGTCGAAGCGAAGGCCAATGCCCGCTGGTCGCTGGATTTCGTCCACGACCAGTTTGCCTGCGAAAAGAGGTTTCGCGTGCTCAACATCGTCGATGACGTGACGCGCGAATGCCTGGCGGCAATCCCCGACACCTCGATCTCCGGGCGTCGGGTCGCCCGCGAACTGACGGCGCTTATCGAACGGCGCGGCAAGCCCGGCATGATCGTCTCCGACCATGGCACGGAGTTCACGTCGAACGCGATCCTCGCCTGGTCAAAGGAGCACAAGGTCGAATGGCACTACATCGCGCCGGGAAAGCCGATGCAGAACGGCTACGTCGAATCCTTCAAAGGCCGCATGCGCGCCGAACTGCTGAACGAGAGCCTGTTCTTCGGTCTCGGCCAAGCCCGCAGCGCCATTTCCGAATGGGCGGAGGATTACAACAACTTCCGGCCGCACTCATCGCTCGGATATCAGACCCCGGCCAACTATGCCGGGACCATCGCCGCAACCGCGCCAAATGGCGTATCGAAAACCGCCGGTGCTCTAATCGCCGCTGGATGAAAGTTCAGTGGCAGGTCACAACCATCATGATCTGCATGCGATGTTCCTTTCGGGAGGTTCCAGACCGGCGCCTTTGCCAGCCCTTCCTGTCTTCATCTTTTCTCGAAAACAATTTCCGGACCGCCGACCGGCCGGGACGACGCAGGCGGCGGTAGAGCGATAGCGTGGCAGGAGGACCGATCTGGACTGGTTTGTCTCTCCTGCTTTTCTCTTTCTCCTCACTTCTCAATTCGAGCCGACGCTCGAAGGCAATAAATGCTGTCGGTAGCCATGCTTCCAGCTTCATGGACGGGACTAGGTTCGGCGCCCCAGAAGAGCAAGGCCATCGGCGAGCATGCGCCTCAAGATCAGTTTCCTGCTTTCTAGTGCGGCAAAAGAAACTTCGAGGATAGCAACAGCAGCAGGCGATGGTTCATCGATCTGGGCCGACGAGCTTGGTACAGGCTCCTCAACGCGTGCGGCGACAACGACGTGCGTATCGTTCTTTCATTCGACTTGACCGAAACGGTGACCTGTCCGCCGTAGCGGAGGTGGTCAACGCCTGTTTGAGCGGCCTCCTGCTCATCTTGAGCTTCGACCAGCGATGTCTGCGTCACCAGAAAAAACAGCATATGTCCCCGCGATGTAAATTAGTGCAGATCTCCTCCGCGAGGTTGTTTCGGTCAAGGTGAAACTGTTCGTTTGCGGTCGCCCCGAAACAAAAAAGGCGCTCCGACCCGGCAGGAGAGCGCCTTCTTCTGTATCCCGGGACAATATCAAACGCCGCGGCGATTGCTGCGTGCAGGACATCGTCTCATCGGGGGCAGTCAGAAAGGCAATTTCAAGTCGGGATACACAACATCAGCAGTTAGATCTTTCGCCCATCAGGAATGACAGGCGAAACTTCGTGACCACAGATAGCGAGAGCCGGGAGCCGTCGCGCCACGAGTGATTGATCTGGCAGCAGCGCGCCGTGCTCCGATCGACGCTGATCCCGCGTTCCTCTCCGCGGTGGAGGAATGTATCCGCGGAGACATCGGCATGAAGGCTATGCGACACCGCTATCTTGAAATAATTGCTCTTCAGGCTGCCGACCGGCGGGGCCTGCACAAAACAGGCCTCGGCAAAAAATCCCTAGGTTCCTTGGACGAAGCGAACGAAGAATATAAAAATGGGCCTGCGGAAACCGCGGCCCATGAAGTGTGGAGATGTAAAACCTCCAGAGGGGAACAGCTGTTGCGACGGAACTCGGAGGTGACTATCATGTGCATCAGCCGCAGGCATTATGCCTGATTTTTGACCAACTAGAAAACGTTTATGGGCAACGCAGCTATGCAGCAGCGACGATGGTGTCGTGGTCCAGATCTGTCGCCAGTTCAGCCTCGATTGATCGCAGCCTCAGCCGCTTTTCCGGAGAGGTCGCCTGCGAACGCCAAAGCGCCTCCGTCTCGGGAACGGTAGGAAACCAATCGCCGCTGGGCATCTTCAAGCCGCCGGCGGTACTGGTGCTGTTCCCCATTGAAGCCACAGAGAGTCAAACCGTGAGACGGCGCCAAGCGGCGTTACCGTGATCGCCAGATCGATCTCGTAATCGGCGCCAATGCGTTGGAGCAGCCGCTCGTGACTCCATGGCCTTTGCCAAAGCTCTCGCCCGCATAGACGGGATCGAAGCGCCGATCTTTGCCAGATGCAGCTCGCCCCCTTGCTGCAGTTGTAGAAGCTCGAGGATATCCTTCATCAAAGCGCGGCCCGCCTCCTTGCGCTCGGTATATTCTCGTGGGAGCACAGCCATCGTAAAGGCATCTCCGCTTGTCGGCCTAAGCCGCCCAATGATGTCCTGGCCGATCTCACCTATGCGCCGGGTTGAGACCTCGATCTCACGCTCGGCATCGCGCATCTGCCGGCGGACGGCGCATTGTCATCCTCGTGGGCGGCACGCAATCGCTCGAGCCGGGCGATGTCGGCTTCGAGGCCAGCCGTCTGCATCAGCCACTCGTCCTCCGACGCAATGGCTTTCGCCATGGCTGGTTGGCAGTGCCCTCACTAACGTCTTCCAGTCGCCGATAGAGGTATCACCGCAGAGGGCGGCGGCGATGAACCGCACCTTTCGCTCGTTGTTCTGCCACATCGAGGCGTCGAGCGAGCCTTAGGTGGCATATAAGCGAAGATATCGACCTCCTCATGTTGACAACCCCGCTGAGCACCAAGAAGGGCAAATCGATGACGCTCCGGATCAGAACGAACTGCAGGACCGACCGGTCGAAAACCCGGGCGCATCGTTTGACCGCAGGCGGCCGAGGCCCAGATGGCCGCTCTCGAGTGACACACTCGGCGGGGTCGCACTCCGCCTTTTCTTTCTGATCCGAGGCCGGCGCCTGCAGCGCCGGCTCTTCTTATGTCGAAAAGGCAAACTGGCGACGCGCGATCGCGGCCCGTCCCGCTCGGCGGGTTCTGCAGGAGCCCGGTGCCCATGCAACGGCTTTGCCGTCCTCCACGCTGTTGCGGCCTTCGGTGTCTGGTCACACCATTGGCCCCTGACTTCGGACCTCCGTGACGTGCCGCGATAGGCGCGGCCTTAAAAAGAAAAGAAGTCATGCCAAAGAAATCAGAATTGGACCGTGCGGATATCTACACGCGGACCACCGATCGGATCGTCGAGGATCTCGAACAGGGCGTGCGTCCCTGTATGAAGCCATGGAGCGCTGCCAACACCGATGGTCGCATTACCCGGCCGGTGCGCTACAACGGTGTTCCTTACTCGGGGCATGAACGTGCTCCTTCTATGGTCGGAGCAGATGACTCGCGGCTTCTCCTCCTCGATGTGGATGACGTTCAAGCAGTCCCTTGAACTGGGCGGGGCCGTGCGCAAGGGCGAGACTGGTTCAACCGTCGTCTTCGCCAGCCGCTTCACCGAGTCGGAAGCCGACGGAAACGGTAACGAGATCGATCCGGAGATCCATTCCTGAATGCCTATTCGGTGTTCAATGTCGAGCAGATCGACGGTCTGCCCGACAGCTATTATGCGCCGCCCGGCAAGGTTCTTGATCCCGTCGAGCGGATCGGGAGCGCCGATCGTTTTTTCCGCAACACGGGCGCAGTCATCCGGCATGGCGGCAACCAAGCCTACTATTCCCCGGCCATGGACTACATTCAGATGCCGCCCTTCGAGGCGTTTCGCGATGCTGCCGGATACGCTGCCGTCCTCAGTCATGAAGCAATCCACTGGACGGCGGCAGAACATCGCGTAGGACGTGACCTCTCTCGTTACGCCAAGGACCGAACGGAGCGGGCGCGCGAAGACCTTATTGCGGAACTCGGCAGTTGCTTCCTCTGCTCTGACCTCGGAATCGTGCCGGAGCTTGAGCCGCGGTCCGATCACGCATCCTATGGCTATCGGTGCTGGCCAACGATAAGCGGGCGATATTCCAAACAGCAGCTCGCGCACAGCGTGCGGTGAGTTTTCTTCATTCCTTGTAGCCTGAGACGGATGTGCAGGCTGCGGCCTGACGCTCAAGCGCGGTTGTCACCACTGGTGGCGACCGCGTGGTCCATATCACGCTGATCGCTAAGACCTTGCGCAATATCTGCATCCAGCTTTCCCCAGATCGACGGCTTTGCGGTATCGGGCTTGGGCTTGCGGGATGGTTTGCGTTCGACGATGAACGACTTGGTCTGCTGACGCACTGGTCCTCCTGGTTGCGATTCGCGAGCGCAACGATATCTCGCAGGGCGCAATCGGCAAGTGGGCTGACGTGGGCAGGAACGCTTGTCCTCTGATGAAGCAGACAATAAGAACGGTCCCGGCGTGTGCGGCGCAGGATGCGGTTCGTACCCAAGGCAAATGCAGCGGAATGCCGTTGCCCTATCCCTTCCCCGTCAGAGTTTCCGGAAACCCATCTGCGGGCTCGATGAGGCATGTCTGACCGGAGACCGGCTGCGCCTCGATCGTTTTCCCGCAACGGCCACGGCCACTTTTCTTACCCCTGCCGGCTCCGCCGCCATTCCTCTCCAGCTAATAAAAGTGGAAGTTGCCGCCCTCCACTGTGTTCCGGCCTTATCAGGTGCGGTCCGATCGTACCCGGTCTTTGCGACAGCCATCGAGGCCGCGATGGGCGCGGCCCGAACACGAGAAAAGGAAAGCGACAATGGCAACTATCGGCACCTTCACCTCCACCGAAAACGGCTTCACTGGCTCCATTCGCACTCTCGCCCTCAACGTCAAGGCCCGCATCGCCCGGGTCGACAATCCCTCCGACAAGGGCCCGCGGTTCCGCGTCTACGCCGGCAGCGTCGAACTGGGCGCCGCCTGGCAGAAGACCTCCGGCGAGGGCCGCGACTATCTCTCGGTCAAGCTTGACGACCCGAGCTTCCCTGCTCCAATCTACGCAACGTTGATCGAGGTCGAAGGCGAGGAATGCCTCTCCCTCATCTGGTCCCGGTCCAGCCGGGACTGATTGAGGTCAATAGGCTCCGCCGCCGGCGGGGCCTCTTCTGTGCACCTGCTAATCAATATTGGCGAGACGCTTGCCCGCTTCGGCCGCATGGATTGCGTGATCAACAACGGTGGCATCGGGGAAGTGTGCCCGATCGACCGTCTCGATCTCGCGGCCTTCCAAAGGACGATTCGTGCTAACATGACCAGTGCGTTCATGGTCTCGCCGGCCGCATGGCCCCATATCCCGGGATGGCGGCCGGCTCATTTTCATGTCGTCGAGGGCCGCCCGCACCGGCGGCGGGATTTCCGCCGACTTAATGTATCAAAAACCGGCCGCATCGGATCACGGCGAACACCATAGCGCTGGGTCAAGCCATACATGTCGATGCCGGCGGATATATGACCTGGGTGCGTGGTGAGGGACCATGCGAGTTCTGAGGCTTTCAAATCACGGGCTAAGTCGTTGATCCAAGCTGTCGCTAATAACGCTCGGGAATAGAACTTCCTGCTGGGCGATAGCCTCTTTTTCTTTTCTGCAGTACGAGTTCGAGAAAGCGAGTGATCGCGTCCTTTTCCGTGCCGAACACTTCCGTCATCTCCCGGCCTGCTTTGCCAATTCGTCCCCATCTCCGCACCACGGCGGTTTCCCCGAACAAGGTTGGCTGTATCGCAAGCATGTAGTACCGGGCCATGTTTTGGCTGGCGTCGATCTTCCGAGAATAGAGCTGGTAGCTGTAATAACCCATACCGAAAGATCGCCGATGTTCATGCAGTGGTCCAACGACACTTTTGAATCGAATGTTCGCTTCCGATTCATTTTTGTGATGAGTGTCCTTGAGCGGTCAGTTTTATTCTGGTGGACCAGTTTCGCCGCACAAATCTCATCGCATTGCGCCGGAAACCGCGGTTTCGGCCGGAACCGGTTACAGTTCGGCTACGATTAAGGCCGGTTACTCCCCGTGTTGTGCATAATTGCACCGCGCCAGCCGTTCCGGGGCGCCAATACGACACTCCAGCATCGGCAATCGGCATCGGAAAAGGGATCGTGACGCCCTTCAGCTAGAGCGTGTCACCGTCGTAAACACAGGTCGCCTATCTTCCCATACCGCGACAGGAACGACGCTCTCAGCAAATCGCCTGCTCCTGCAGTCCCAATCGTCACTCTGTGATGAGATGCCGGTGCAGAAGCGACTATGGAATGCGTTTTCAGCCTTCAAAAAATTGATAAAGGCCCGCAGGGGCGATGGGACAAGCTGCCGGCCCGGGTAATAAAGATATGGTCCCGTGAACCACTGCCACCACGGTTGGAGTATTGGTTCAAGCTCGCCGCGTTCAAAATGTGGGCGCAGCCGATCCTCGAAAAGAATGATAACGCCGAGGCCGTTGAGGGCCGCTTCGACGCCCAGGTCCGCCGCAGTCCCGGCACTGTAGATCAATTGTCCTTCCGGCTCGACGCGGTAAATCTCTTGATCCCGTTGATACTCCCAAATCTCAAGGTTTCCGCGGCTGAAGCGTCCGCGGATCCAATCGAGCTTCATCAAGTCCCTTGGCTGTTCAGGCCGGCAGTGAGCATCGAGGTAAGGCGGAGACGCTGCAGTTGCAAAGCGCTGATTGCGTGGCCCGATAGGGATGGTGATCATGTCCTGGTCAAGCCGGTCATCGTACCGGATCCCAGCATCGCAGCCTGCCGCAAGCACATCAACCAAATCGGTCTGAGCGGTGACGTCCACGCGAATGCCGGGATGCTTCTTCGAAAACGGAGGCAGACAAATCGGCAAGAACAATCGCGCTGCATTTGTCGGTACGTTCAGGCGCAATACCCCTGCCGGCTGGTCCCGAGGGGAGGCAACATCCTTCATCGCGTGCTGCAGTTCCGCAAACGCGGGCAATGCGCGATCGAGGAGGCGTTGGCCTTGCTCTGCGGGCAGGACGCTGCGCGTCGTTCTATGAAGAAGCCGTACCCCTAGGCGACGTTCAAGACGGCGCACCGCTTCGCTCAATCCAGATGGGCTCGCTTGAAGAAGCGTGCGGCCTCCCGGAATCCTCCGGCCTTTGCGACTGCGGCAAAAGCTTTTAGTTCGCCAATGTCGTCACTCAAGAAATTTTCCTTCCAGAACAGTGATTGCACTCGCACTCACTGTGCCTCCATAAGCGGGGAATATCGACTGTTTTCGTCAAACTTTGCGAATCGTCGAGCAAGGCTGTGCGTTTTGGAGGGACTAATGCGCCGTCGTCTCCGTACCCAACTTAAGCCCAACGCGGCTGGTCGGCACGCGAGCAGTAGCTAAGTGGTGGGGCACGATCAGCCACTGGAACGAGAACCGCAAAGGCAAGCTCAAATGGTGAGAGAAATTCTTACACTCGGCATGGTGGTCGTTGTGGGCGCGGTTGCCTGGTCGGCCGAACAGCCCGTTCCGGCTTCCAAGGGGAGTGGAGCGGTCAAATTCCTTGCGCTAACCTCCGATGACGGGCCGACCGAGGTTACATCTCGCATCCTGGATGTGTTGAAAACGCGTTGCGCGAAAGCGACGTTCTTTCCTATCGCGGGAAACGTCCGTAACGATCCAGCGGTGATGCGACGAATGGCGTTCGAAGGTCATGCAGTCGGGAACCACACGATTAGTCACGCCCGGCTGACCGAAATGTCGCCGGACGCCGCTCGCGCCGAGATCGAAGACGCGAAAGAGCTGCTGACAGAGGTAACAGGTCTAAAGCCGACCGTATTCAGGCGCCCATACGCGGCGCTGAACGATCATGTTCGCGACATCCTGCGCAGCAACAGCATGACGATCATAATGTGGAGCATAAACCCGGAGAGGTTCGCGTCCAGCGCCTCGGCGGTGCGCGGTCGCGTCGTTGAAGCTGCCCGAGATGGAGACATCGTCTTTTTGCACGACGTCTCTCCCCGAGCCGCGGAGGCGACGCAGGAAATTGTCGATGAACTTTCGGCCAAAGGGTTTGAATTTGTGACAGTCCCCGAACTGATCAGGCGTCGCGGCAAATTCTAACCCGGATCGACGTACGAGACGGGGTGCGGCACCACGTGCCGATCGATAGGTACCCGATTCCCATTTTTTAACGCACAGCATCAGGAGCAACTTTCTCATGGATATAGGTGAGAACCGATTGCTTGGGCGGCACGTCGCTGGCAATACCGGCGAGGCGGATCGTCTCGCGTGTCATGGCGATGATGATGGCTACGACGCCACCAGCCAGTACGCTCATACCGGCAACCTTGATATTGGTTGAACCGTTGGCGGCGAACAAAGCGACGACGCCAATCGCGGCGGGAGCAATATAGGGCAGGGCAATCCCGACACGGCCCAGCATTAGCTTCGCCTTCGCAGATGTTCCGAGTGCCGCCAGCCGATGTTCAAAACCTGACATCAGAGCCATCGCAGCGATCATGATTGCTGCGGGCAGGATCGCCAGAAGCAGCCTAGTCGCCGTCATTGCCAAAGGCCTCCGCGCCGATTGCCGCCAGTCGGGCTTTCTCCGTCTCGTCGCCCTTGATCCGCCTGCTGGCGTCGATCAGCAGGCCAAGCAGCAAAGAACGCTTCTCGTAGCGCAGCCCCGCCTTGACGATCAGGCCGCCGAGTTCGATCTTTTCGCGCGTGTCCTTTTTGCGCGCATCTGATGTCATCGCTTTGGCCATCCGCTCAAGCCTCACCAGCCCCGCCCGCATCCGCGCTAGGCGACTGCGCCGTGGGCGGCTCGCCGCCGCTTCTGCTCTCGCCGGCATTCTTTCTCCCGGTCGTAGTAACTTTGCCTCCGCGAAGACGTTGGGTCATCTCCTCGAAGGCATCCTGAAGCTCGGCTTCGTCGATCTCGATCTCCCCGAGGCCAGCCTTCAGCGCGATCCTTCCGATGCGTTCGGCTTCACGGGTCTCCGCCTGCTTGAGCTGATCCTGCAATCTGGCGATTTCTTCCCTGATCCTTGATGATGGTTTCTTCATTCCGGTTGCTCCTCTGAACTCTGGGCGTTGCACTTGCGACGCCCAGATTCTTCCGGATGCGCAGAAAAGGACATCTGCAGATCTGCAGATCGCCAATGGCGATGCTTTAGTGAATGATCCCGGCCGTTCCGAAGGAATGGCTCCAAGGGCGCAATTATACGTCGCAACGCGACGTGTTGCTTTCATGGCCAGCTGGGGCGGGCTCTACCGCCACTCCCCGACGAACTTGGTTCTAACCGGGAGCGCCTTCGCCGTGGCCATCGCCCATTTCTCAGCCAGCATCGTCAGCCGCGGCTCGGGCCGTAGCGTCGTGCTGTCTGCGGCGTACCGGCACTGCGCGAAGATGGAATATGAGCGCGAGGGCCGCACCATTGATTACACTCGCAAGCAGGGCCTGCTGCACGAGGAGTTTGTATTACCCGCCGGCGCCCCGAGATGGGCTCGGGTGCTGATTGCCGACCGTTCTGTCTCCGGAGCGTCGGAAGCCTTCTGGAACAAGGTCGAAGCTTTCGAGAAGCGTGCGGATGCGCAGCTTGCCCGCGACCTGACGATTGCGCTTCCGCTGGAACTGTCGGCGGAACAGAACATCGCCCTGGTTCGGGATTTTGTCGAGAAACACATCCTGGCCAAGGGCATGGTTGCCGACTGGGTTTATCACGACAATCCCGGCAATCCGCATATCCACCTGATGACCACATTGCGGCCCCTGACCGAGGACGGGTTCGGGTCTAAGAAGGTTGCGGTCATTGGCGAGGGCGGCCAGCCGGTCCGCACGAAGTCCGGCAAAATCCTGTACGAACTTTGGGCCGGGTCGACGGATGATTTCAATGTGCTGCGAGACGGCTGGTTCGAGCGGCTGAACCAACATCTGGCGCTCGGCGGCATCGATCTGAGGGTTGATGGCCGTTCCTACGAAAAGCAGGGCGTCGATCTTGAACCCACTATCCATCTTGGCGTCGGGGCCAAGGCGATCGAGCGGAAGGCGGAGCAACAGGGCGTCCGGCCGGAGCTCGAACGAATTGAGCTGAACGAGCAGCGACGCTCGGAAAACGCCCGCCGCATTCTGAAGAATCCCGCCATCGTGCTCGACCTGATCACGCGGGAAAAGAGCGTCTTCGACGAGCGGGACGTGGCCAAGGTCGTGCATCGCTATATCGACGATCCCGCTGTCTTCCAGCAGCTGATGATCGGGATCATCCTGAATCCGGACGTGCTGCGGCTGCAGCGCGACACCATCCATTTTGCAACCGGCGAGAAACTGCCGGCGCGCTATTCGACGCGAGAGGTGATCCGGCTGGAAGCGACGATGGCGCGGCAGGCCATGTGGCTGTCGGCTAAGCAGACGCATGCCGTCTCCGAGGCTGTACTGGGTGCGACGTTCCGGCGGCATGAGCGGTTGTCCGACGAGCAGAAAGCTGCGATCGAGCGCATTGCCGGACCTGCCCGTATCGCTGTGGTCGTCGGACGCGCAGGCGCCGGCAAGACCACGATGATGAAGGCGGCCCGTGAGGCCTGGGAGATGGCCGGATATCGCGTCGTTGGCGGCGCGCTTGCAGGCAAGGCGGCCGAGGGTCTGGAGAAGGAAGCCGGCATCCAGAGCCGCACGCTCGCGTCATGGGAGCTGCGCTGGAACAGGGGTCGTGACGTCCTGGACGACAAGTCGATCTTCGTTATGGACGAGGCCGGCATGGTCGCTTCGAAACAGATGGCTGGGTTTGTCGATTCCGTCGTAAGGACGGGTGCGAAGATTGTGCTTGTCGGCGATCCCGAACAGCTCCAGCCGATCGAGGCGGGCGCTGCCTTTCGCGCCATTGTCGATCGCGTCGGTTATGCCGAACTCGAAACCATCTATCGCCAGCGCGAGGACTGGATGCGGAAAGCATCGCTCGATCTTGCACGCGGAAATGTCGGCCAGGCCCTCGCTGCGTATCAAGGTGAGGGCAGGGTACTTGGCTCGCGATTGAAGGCCGAAGCCGTCGAGAGGCTGATCGCCGACTGGAACCAGGATTACGACCAGTCAAAGACGACGCTGATCCTCGCCCATCTGCGCCGCGACGTTCGCGTCCTCAATGTGATGGCTCGCGAGAAACTCGTCGAGCGCGGCGTTGTCGGTGAGGGCACGATCTTCAAGACGGCCGATGGCGAGCGCCGTTTCGATGCCGGTGACCAGATCGTCTTCCTGAAGAATGAGGGAGCGCTTGGGCTCAAGAATGGCATGATCGGCCAGGTCGTTGAGGCCCAACCGAACCGCATCGTGGCCGTGGTCGGCGAGGGGGATCATCGGCGGAAGGTGATCGTTGAACAGCGGTTCTACAACAATCTCGATCATGGCTATGCAACGACGATCCACAAGTCCCAGGGCGCCACAGTCGACAGCGTCAAGGTACTGGCCTCGCTATCTCTGGATCGCCACCTGACCTATGTGGCGATGACCCGCCATCGCGAGGATCTGCAGCTCTACTACGGTACCCGGTCCTTCTCCTTCAACGGCGGCCTGGCTAAGGTTCTGTCCCGAAAGAATGCCAAGGAGACGACGCTCGATTACGAGCGCGGCCAACTTTATCGTGAGACGCTGCGCTTCGCCGAAAGGCGTGGCATGCACATTGTCCAGGTCGCTCGCGCCCTAGTCCGCGACCGGCTTGACTGGACTCTGCGTCAGAGGGCGAAGCTAGTTGATCTCGGCCAGCGCCTTAGCGCCTTCGCCGCACGTCTTGGCTTCACCCAAACCTCGAAGACCCAAACGATGGAGGCCGCACCCATGGTCGCAGGCATCAAGACATTTTCTGGTTCTGTTGCCGATACGGTCGGTGACAAGCTTGACACCGATCCCGCCTTGAAACGGCAATGGGAGGAAGTCTCGGCGCGTTTCCGTTACGTCTTCGCGGATCCTGAAACAGCCTTCCGGTCGATGAACTTCGATACTGTCATGGCAGACAAGGAGATGGCGAAGCAGGTCCTGCAAAAGCTCGCGGCGGAGCCGGAGACTATCGGTCCATTGAAGGGCAAGACCGGCATTCTCGCCACCAAGTCGAACCGCGAGGCACGCCGGGTCGCTGAGGTCAATGTTCCGGCCTTGAAGCGGGATCTTGAGCAATATCTTCGGATGCGCGAAAGCGCCGCATTGAGGCACCAGGCGGACGAGCAGGCGCTGCGTCAGCGGGTCTCGATCGACATTCCGGCGCTGTCGCCGGCAGCGCGTGTTGTGCTGGAGCGGGCGCGTGACGCCATCGACCGCAACGATCTGCCGGCCGCGATGGCCTACGCGCTGAGCAATCGCGAGACCAAGCTCGAAATCGACGGCTTGAACCGGGCGGTGACCGAGCGGTTTGGGGAACGGACGCTGCTGAGCAACGCGGCGCAAGAGCCTTCGGGAACGCTGTACGAAAAGCTTTCCGAGGGTATGAAGCCGGAGCAAAAGGAACAGTTGAAACAAGCCTGGCCGGTCATGCGGACAGCGCAACAGCTCGCGGCCCACGAGCGCACCGTCCAGTCGCTAAAACAAGCCGAGGAACAGCGTCTTACCCAGCGTCAGGCGCCGGTGCTGAAGCAATGAGACGGAGGCGCATGCTTCTGTTTCCAGCGGGTGCCGCAGTGGTAATGTCCATAGTTGCGGCGACCGCGTTTACGGGTGGCTACCGCCTGAATCTGACCCCCAGCGAGCCGCTCGGTCTTTGGCGTATCGAAGAGCTTGAGCGTCCGGTCGCTATCGGCGATCTCGTATTTTTGTGCCCGCCCACGACAGCCGTGTTCGCAGAAGCATGGCGGCGGGGATATCTGCGCCGAGGGCTCTGCGCCGGTGGCTTTGCGCCGCTGATCAAGACAGTCGCAGCACTTGCCGGACAGCGTGTCGACATCACCGATCACGTGCTCGTCGATGGTCGCCTGGTTCCCGCATCGTCTGTGTGGCGCACGGATGGCGAGGGCAGGGCGATCAATCCCGATCCCGGGGGTGTCGTGCCGCCGCACCATCTCTTTCTTCACTCACGCTTTGCGAGTTCTTATGACAGCAGATATTTTGGTCCGGTTCCGGATTCCGGTCTTCTCGGCCTGGCGCGACCGGTCTTCACCTTCAATCCGTGAACAGAGTGACGACGATATGCCTGCGCTCCCTACTCTCACTGGAGAGAGGCCGAGACCTCAAAATAGCGACGATTGATGGTACTTCGGTGGGATGGTAGATCGCGAAGCCGAATAGGCACGCGCTGTGGAAAGCCTGCTTGATGATGCGCTCGTCGTAGCCTTTCAATACCTCTTCCAAGCGACCGCATATCCGAAGTAGCTCGAAGATCGTCCAGATATTTGTGATTTCTAGATTCACCGCGTATTCTGCTCCTCGCTGTTCAGGAGCAGAACGACTTTTCGAGAAGCTCACCCAAGCGCATCACGCCGGCTTTTAGGGTTAGGGATAAGCCGTCTTCGTGCAAATGCGCCATGAACACCTCGGCTGGCGTTTTGTCGCCGAGGCACTTTCGCGGCAGATCGTTGAGGTGGCGGGCAAGGTGAGTGAGGTCTCGTTGGGAGATGGTTGCTAGATCCGTATCGCCTGGCTGAACCGGCGAATGCGCTTGTTTGCATTGCGCTGACCGACTCCTGTGATGCCGCTATGAGCTGCCAGCGCTTTGTTGGCACCGGCTTATGCTGTTACAAACTACTACAATTTCAACCTGCGCTGCGAAATTTTCGCGACAGATGCAAGGTAGCTTCCTCAATCGAAAACGGAGCCGATAGCTCAAACTCGCCAGCCCGTCCTCGACGGGACAAGAAACTCGACAGGATACAGGCATGGAACATTTCGGAGAAGATTATGTAGGCCGCCTGGGCCTTACCCGGCACAGTATCGCCCGGGTTTTCCTCGCTGACGCGCTGCTCGTAGCGGTGGTCCTAGGGTTGGGCTTGACGCTGAACTCGGTGGCGGCCTGACACTGAATCCGACAGTTTCAGCTTCTCCTGACTACAGGGCTAGGCTATGTGACGTGTTCATCCTAGCTGTCGGTCTGAAACGTAATAATCTACGCGTCCTGAAGAACGGCCATGCGCCGTCATCTCGAATGGCCGGGATCTCGCAGACAGAGCGGACAAAGCGAATCCCGCCTCATGCTTTGGAAAAAATGAGGGGATTCCGGCGCCTCATAGTGGAAACCGTTCGACGCCTCTGTTCTCGACGAACGAGCCCAACCAGGTACGACGATCTGACCGAAAGCTGGACCGAGCACTCAGAAACGCCCATATAACATCAGCCTAACGCTGTCGACATCGGAATCGGCAAGCCATCCGGAAAAGGCGCGTCCTCAATCGAGTATTCAGTCCGACCTCGGTGCCAGCCCAGGTGTGAGCTTTCAGCAGGTACAGAAATAATACGAAAAAGATACCAACCGGGTCTCTCCGAGCATGCTCACCGACATCGCCCGCTTCCTTCAAGTGGACGTCCGTACCTTTTTTGCCGGGACTGCCCTTCAAGACGGCGGCGATTTGATCCGCTGCGTCGAGCCGGAGGACCCTCGCCTCACTTGTGAGACGATCTTGCTGACGGAGGCTTTCCTGCAGCCAGGTGACGCCCGGCGTCGGCGAAAAGTTATCGATCTTGTGCGGGCTATCGCAGCTTCGATCTCCACAATCGACTAGACCAATTCCCGCATGCGACCGAGCAAACTTGATGGCTCCCGAACATTAAGGGACTGGTCCTGTCGGTCACCAAACAAAAGGAAATTTGAGCTGACGGTATTTATTCCGCCCCGGCTCAACTCGATACACTTGGTTACAAATTGGGTCGGCGCTGCGAAATTTTTGCGACACACTCGCGGTAGCTTTCCTCAGCAGCCTGGTTCAGCTGGGAATTCTATGGATGAAAGGGATCCGGGATCACGCCATGCGGGACAGTGCCGAATGACTAAAACGCTCGTTTCCTGCATGTCTGCCAATTTCAAACCACCTGGAGTGTTGAATGACTGGAATGCCAGAACGCGCAAGAATTCTGCCTTCCACTGCAGGCCGCGAGAGTTTGTCGTCCGAAGATCGCTTCCTCCAGTGGTCGAGCAGTCGATCGGAGGCTTGCTTGCCGTCACCGCTACTTACGGCGGTCACCGCCTACATCGAGGAGCAAGGCGGTGGTGAGGGTGTGTTTCCAACGCTCATCGATGGTTTCAATATTGTTCGCTCTTTCCACACAATGATGCCTATGCCGGCGCTCTATCGGCCTTCCCTGTGCGTCGTGCTTCAGGGAGCGAAGGAAATTCGCCTCGGCGAAAGCAGGCTTGATTACCGCGCGGCGGAATGTCTGGTGGTCAGCATCGAGCTTCCGGCCAAGAGTCGGATTGTCGAAGCAAGCCCGGAAGCGCCCTTTGTTGGAGTAAACATCGATTTGGACGTTGCCATAATGCGCGAGGTTTTTGCACAGATGGACATGCCACCCTCCTCCACCATGGATCCGGGTACCTGTATTCTTGTAGGCAAGATGGACGATCCGATTTCAGACTGCATCATCCGTCTCATCCGGATGACGAAGGCACCGAAAACCATTCCGATTCTATATCCGTCGGTGATGCGTGAGATTTGTTACTGGTTGCTGAGTTCACCGTACGGAGAAGAAATCTGCAAGCTGGCGCTACCGAAATCAAATGTCGACCGCGTCGCTAAAGCGGTTTCTGTTCTACATGCGAGTTTCGCACAGACATTGCCGGTGGAACACCTCGCGGCGATTGCGGGGATGAGCCCCTCCTCATTCCAGCAGCATTTTAAGGCATTGACCTCGATGACGCCTCTTCAGTTCCAGAAACAACTACGTCTGGTGGAAGCGAGGCGGCTGATGGTAGCCGAGGCTGCTAACGTCACAGAGGCTGCGTATAGGGTCGGCTACGAAAGCGTCTCGCAGTTCAGTCGAGAATACTCGCGGAAATTCGGAGTCGCGCCTAAACAGGATGCCATCAACCAAAAGCGTCTCTACAGCGACTACGCGAGCCGTAGTGACCAAAGCAGCCAAGAATTTTCGCCATGATCGATCAGAGACGGCTACTCAATTCTCGGTTGTTCTTGCTCTGATATAGTCGCCGAAACGGGCGGTCACTGAACCCTGTTTTGGCCCACTGCTCCAAACTGCGTCGTAGCCAGTGCATCAACTGTGCGGCGACTCATATCACTAGCCAAAAACGTGACACGGCCTCTCATCCTTTTATTTTCTCACATGATAAGGCAAATTCTTTCCTTTTCAGGCGGGTCACTTTTGCTTCCACCGGAGCCATTGGGTGCAAAAGGGTAATGCGGCACGACCCGACTGGTTCTCTGCACTCCTTCACTGTAAAGAAGCGCGCACGCACGAAGTTTCGGCCACAGCTGACCCGTGGTAGCTACGGCGAGAGGCTCTGACCTGCTACAAGCACCCGAAATCACAAGCCCGAAGAGCTGAAATTGGTGCGGCGCAACGTAAACTCGCTTTGATTGTATTCATCGTTTTCAAGCTTCACCTTGGAACCTCGGCCATCGAATTCGCCGTCGCGGCGCCGGGCGTCAGCGATGTCATCGTTTGAGCACGGGCACAAGATTGCGCTCGCCCATGCTCATCAGTTCCTCGATTTCGAAGCACTGGAAGGCGCCGAGCCTCAGACCGTCCTCCTCGGCGTCAAGAAGCTGCCCCATCGGACCATCGACAGTGTAGTGGTGCAGCGCGTCCTTGATCTCTCACATTTGGACACCCGAGACGAAGTCAGAGAGCGAGCAGCCGCGCGACTCGGCCATAAGCCCGATCTGTCGGGAGATAGCGTTGCGATAGTCCGGAGTGATCGTCACACCCCGCAGCGCCACCAGCATCTCGATCCACTCGCACGCCCAGGCGCGGTCCGCACCGGAAGAGAGGTCAGCCAGTGGGCAGAAGGACAGTACCCTCCCCCCTGCCTCCGGCGCATCGCCACTGATCTGGTAATGGTCGCCGTCGACCCCCAGAGTCAGTGGCAGCATCGAGCCTCCCTTGTCGAAGGTGAAGACCTGCGCATCGGCGTAGCGTCGGAACTGCGCTGCAATCAGTGACAGCAGCGTTGATTTACCCGAGCCGGTCGGACCGAAGATCAGCGTGTGGCCGACATCGTCGACATGCAGGTTCAGCCGGAAGGGTGTCGACCCGCTGGCGACCTACGGAGGCGATCCAGCCGGATAGAAAGGCCAAGGTGCTACCGGACTTCCCGACCACAAACTGTTGAGCGGAATGAGGTCGACGAGGTTGCGGGTATTGATCAGTGGTTCGGGGATATTGGCGTAGGAGACTCCGGGCAGGCTGCCAAGAAAGGCATCCGTGGCATTTAGTGTCTCGATCCGCGCTCCCTCAGTACCTACGCCACGGCGAGGATGTCGCGCGGTAGAAGGTCTTGTAGGAGATGTGCCTGACATAGATCCTTCGCATCAGCGGATCGGCCTTGGCCATCATACGAAGGGCTGCGACCGCGACTAGCCAGACCGCTACGCCGAACAGGGCCGCATACCAGGTGAGCACAACGAAGACCAGGATGACGGCGGCGAGCGCCGTCACCAGGACAAGCTCGCGATCGGCGCCCATCAACAGGTTGGGCCGTGACAGCGCCCGATGCACCCGTGATCGGATGAGGTTGGAACCGGCGTCAGCCATGAGCCCCCTCCCCTGCTGCTGACGGCGTCGTCACAGGCCTAAGGGCGGTGGGATCAGTAGGTGCCTCGGCATGGTGTTCGCCAATCGAGGCGCCGGTTGCACCGAACAAAGCGACGATCTGTGTCGCGCCGAGAAGTACGCCGCCGACGAGAGCGACATAGCAAAGCCTACGGGCGAAGTCGTTCAGCTCGCCGCCAAAAATCAGCATGGCGCCGGCGATCGCGACTGCAGCAAGCGCAATGAACCCGGCGACGGGTCCGGTGATCGACTGCTGGATCTGCTGCAGCGGCGATTCCCACGGAAGGCCGCCGCCGCCTGATGAAGCCAATGCAGGCTCCGATAGGCTGAAGGAGACGGCAGCAAGCAGAATTGCTGCGACAATGGAATAGGTTTTACGCGACATGGCTGTCCTCGTCGATCTGAGCATAGTGTTCGGTCTGGTAGTGGTTGTGGCGGTATCCCTCGATGTGAATAACCTCGCGCACCCGCCTCCCCTTGCCCGTCCGCTCGATGGAGACGACGAGATCGACCGCCTCGCCGATCACCTCCTGCATTGGCTGCTGACTCGCCTCAGCGGTCAGTTGTTCCAGCCGACGCAGCGCAGACATTGCCGTGTTGGAGTGGATCGTGGTGACGCCGCCGGGATGACCGGTGTTCCAGGCTTTCAGGAGCGTGAGCGCCGCTCCGTCGCGGACCTCGCCGACGATGATACGGTCGGGCCGCAGTCGCATCGTGCTCTTCAGCAACCGCGCCATATCGACCGTATCGCTGGTATGCAGGCTGACCGCGTTTTCGGCCGCGCACTGGATCTCGGCGGTATCTTCGAGGATCACCATGCGATCGTCGGGTGCGGCTGAAACGATTTCTGCGATGATTGCGTTGGCGAGCGTCGTCTTGCCGGAGCCGGTGCCCCCGGAAATGACGATGTTCATGCGGGCATCGATCGCGCTGCGAATGGCCGATGCCTGGGTCTCGGTCATCACCTTCGTGGTTACATAGTCGTCGAGCGGGATGAGACGCGAGGCGCGGCGACGGATCGTGAAGGCAGGCCCTGTGACGATTGGTGGAAGCAGTCCTTCAAATCGATGGCCACCGATCGGAAGTTCGCCCGAGATGATCGGGCGCTCGTTGTCTGCCTCCGACTGTAGCGCGTGTGCGACGCTACCGATGACCACTTCCGCCGCCGCCGGCGCCATGACCCCGGCCTCCGCGACACCGTGACCCAGACGCTCGATGAACAGTCGGCCATCGGGGTTGAGCATAATCTCCACGACAGACGTATCGTCGAGAGCGACGCAGAGCTGGTCGCCGAGCGCGTCCTGCAGTTTGCGGACAAGTCTGGGATGGGAGCGGAGCTGGTTCACGCCGCGCTCCTCCGCGAGTGGCCTTCAGCATAAGACGGAGCGGACCGATAGTTCGGTGGGCGCACCCGTTCGAAGCTCATCTCGTCCGCTGGGAGTGTGCCCGCAATGGCGACGGTATTGCCAATCACCAAGGGTACACCCAGCCGCGCCATCGGCCATCCGGCCCGGTTCAGGACGCGCTCGAAGCGCAGATCGGTGGCGGCAACGATCCTGTCGTAACCATTCGCCATCGACCATTCGATGATCCCGGCGAACATGGTGAGTGTCGTAAGGTGAAGTTGGCCTCCTTCTTTCCCCACGGGCAAAGTTGCATCGACGCAAAATCTCGAACTTTCGACCATGCGGGAGGATGCCAGCAGTGAACCGTGCCTCAGGAGCTGGGGGAAAGTTCTCTCCAGCATGATCGGCCCCTGTACAGCAAGAAGCCGCGCGCAGCCGACGACCTTATTTCCGCCGAAGGTGGCGAGGATGTAGGTCGGGTTCAGATCGTCGTACTGATCCCTCTCGCCACCATCCATGATGGTGACGTCCCATTCGAGCTGCCCGCCAAAGACGTTGACGCGCAGCTGATGCATCTGCTTCAGAAGATTTTGATGCTCGACATATCGATCGGGCGAGATTGCAAGAACCTGCATTCTTATCTCCGCTTGGACTTCGTCAGGCGGGATGAAGATCACCTCAATCCACGGTTAGCTATCTGCAGATCTGCAGAGGGTGATTCTCTCGCAGGAGGGAGCCATGAGCCCATAAGGCGTCGACGGAGAGCAATAAGCGTAGGACCTGCAACTGCAGATCTGCAGTTTCCACCGACTATACGCCATCAATGGAATCTGCCTAACTGGCGGAAAGATATCGAGGAATCGACGTGCCTGATCGGTTTGCGCCAAGTACGTTAACTTGTTGTTAACCTTAAATGTCTTGCAGCGGAGTGGGAATCGGATGATAGTTTCGCAAATGATGGCCTTAGAGCCATTTTTTCGAAAGTGAAGACCTCCGGGAAATAGTTCGCAAAATGAGCAATGAGCTGCAAAACAGATTTGATATTGAGATCGCCCAGCAAGGGTCGAAGATCTCCAGCGCATTGCATATGTTGCGCAGCCAGCAGTATCCACCTGACGCTCGCAAGGGGTTGCGCAAGTTCCAGCTCGCGGAAGTCGCGGACTTCATAGGGGTAACGCAGACCCATCTCAGGCAGCTCCATTCTGACGGGAAAGGGCCGGAAATCGAATCGGTCAGCGGACGACGGTACTATACGGTCGATCAGATGCTCGAGCTCCGGGACTATCTCGAGGCGAACAAAAAGTCCGACAAGCGGTACTACGTGCCAAGACGTCGCGAAGGCGAACCGTTGCAGGTTGTCTCGGTCGTCAACTTCAAGGGCGGAAGCGGCAAGACGACCACAGCCGCACATCTTGCGCAGTATCTCGCCCTCACAGGCCATCGCGTGCTCGCGGTCGACCTTGATCCGCAGGCGTCCCTCACCTCTCTTTTCGGGATTCAGCCAGAGCTTGATGATACCGCCTCTTTTTATGAGGCACTTCGATTTGACGATGAACGCAAGCCAATCGTCGAAGTCATCCAGCCGACCAATATCCCGGGCCTTGATGTCGTGCCAGCGAACCTAGTTTTGCAGGAATACGAATACGATGTGCCGCTGGCAATTTCCTCGAAGAGAGGAGAGGATGGGCGGCTCTTCTATATGCGGATCGCCAGCGCTCTAAAGGAGGTCGATGACAGGTACGATGTAGTCGTCATCGATTGCCCGCCTCAACTAGGCTATCTGACTATCACTGCGCTTATGGCGTCAACCGGGATCCTCATCACCATTCATCCTCAGATGTTGGACATCATGTCGATGAGCCAGTTTCTCATGATGCTCGGCGGCATCATGGGACCGGTGGCAGAGGCCGGGGCCGAGATGCGTGTGCAGTGGTTCCGATATCTCATCACCCGTTTTGAGCCGACTGATATTCCGCAAACCCAGATGGTCGGGTTCATGCAGTCGATGTTCGCGCAGCAGATGCTGAGGAACCATGTTGTGAAATCCACGGCCATCTCTGATGCGTCGATAAAGAAGCAAACATTGTACGAGGTCGAAAGAGGCGCGTTCGTCCGGGCGACTTACGACCGAGCGATAGAAAGTCTCAATGCCGCTAACGCGGAAATCGTGGAGCTCATCCACGGCGTCTGGGGGCGAAAATGAGCCAATTGTCAGCCGTTTTTTTTGCTGTTTTGCAGAGCCCGAACAAGGAGTTGCGGGCGTTGATATCTGTTTTGGAGGGTATCCATGTCCCGTGAAAATCCGTTCGCCAAACTTGATATGGCAGCGATAACGGCGAGCCAGGCACCAACCAAGCCTGGATATGGCATGACCGGGGCGGCCAAGACGGTTGTTCGCTCGATCGAGGAGATGGCCGAAAATACCAAGAAGCTTATGGAAGGTGAGGTGATCTTGGACCTCGATCCACGATTGGTCGATGTCTCTTTCGTATCTGATCGCCTTTCAGATAATGGAGAGGAGTTTCAAGAACTGCTCCAGGCGATCAAGGAGTCGGGTCAAACGACGCCTATTCTAGTTCGCCCAAGCTCGACCGATGCCAAGCGTTATATGGTGGTGTTCGGTCACCGTCGTCTCAGGGTCGCTCGTGAGCTTGGAGTTCCGGTCAAGGCGGTTGTCAAGAAACTCGACGATATCACTTCGGCGATCGTGCAGGGTCAGGAAAACGCGGCCCGCTCGAACCTGTCGTTCATTGAACGCGCCTATTTCGCTCAGAACCTGATCACGTCTGGAATGACCAAGGAAACGGTTCGGTCATCACTCGCCATCGACGAGGCGATGCTGTCGAAGATGCTCGCCGTCGTCGAAGCGGTGCCAGCGTCCGTTATTCAGGCCCTAGGTGCATCGAAGAAAATCGGCCGTGACCGGTGGCTCAGCCTCCGGCAGTTGATACTGGCCCCTGCCCTCTCAAAGGTTGCTGCTGAGCATGCAGCGTCGGCTGACTTTCACAAGCTCGCCGAGGCCGAGCGGTTCGATGCGCTCCACGACTATCTGAAGCGATACAAGGCCAAATCGGCTGCAAAAAAGCCCAAAGCCGATACCGCAGCAAAGGGCTGGGTATCGTCGGATGGCTCTCTGAATCTCGCGATGACCGCCAAAGCAAAGAAGGTTGCCATCGAGCTCACGAATGTCGAAGCCAAACCCTTCAGCGAATGGCTGTCTTCTCGCATGAACCGCTTGTACGAGGAGTACAAGGGGTTGAAGAACGAAACCAACGGAGACTAAACCGCAAAAGAAAAAGGCCCCCGAACGGCGAACCGTGGAAGCCTCTCTCGTCATCTCTAGCAGGATCGAGAATCGCATTTCCCGGAATCACAGTCAAGAGTCTTGGCGCCAGTTTGGTGAGCGGCTTTCTTTTGCCTGAAGAAAGGTGAGAGAAAAATGCAGACGGGACATGTGACGACGCCCTTTGGGCGGCGGCCGATGTCGCTTGCCTTGGTCAAGGGCCAGATAGCGATTGCGGCTCCAGATCCGGGCGTGCGGATTGAAAAATGGAAAGTGTTTCGCGATGTCTGCGAGGCGCGCGAACGCCTTGGTCTTCAGGACCGGGCTTTGGCTGTTCTCGACGCGCTCCTGACGTTTTACCCGCATGGAGAGCTCGATACGAGCTCCGGGCTTGTCGTTTTCCCATCCAACGCGCAGTTGTCCGTTCGAGCCCACGGGATCACCGAGACGACGCTGCGCCGGCAACTCGCTGCACTTGTCGATGCCGGCCTTATCCTGCGGCGTGACAGCCCGAACGGTAAACGCTACGCGCACCGCAACCGGGATGGCGAGATCGAGCAGGCTTATGGGTTTGACCTGACGCCGTTGCTCGCTCGTGCCACGGAGCTTGCCTTGTTGGCGCAGGACGTCGCCGCCGAGTACACTCGCTTCCGCCGCGCGAGGGAGGCGCTGACGATCTGCCGTCGCGATGTGCGCAAATTGATCTCGGCAGCCGTGGAAGAGGGCGCGACAGGCAATTGGGACCGGGTCGAGTCCGAGTATGTCACCATCCTCGCCCGCCTCCCGCGTCAACCGAACCGGTCGCAGGTCGAGACGACGCTCGATGAGTTGGAGCTCCTGCGGGAAGAGGTGCTCAACATGCTGGAAATGCAGTTTAAAACTAACGAAATGCACGGCAATGCCATTCAGAATGACCGCCACATACATAATTCAAATACCGAATACATAATTGAACTTGAACCTAGCTCTGAAAAAGAGCTGGGCGAAAACTTGGCGGACAACTCCCTGACGAGGGATGAGCCAAATGATCCACAAAAGAAGAAACGCGAGGCGATCAAGGCGTTCCCGCTCGGAATGGTCCTTCGTGCGTGCCCCCAGATCATTGATTATGGGCCCGGCGGGTGCATCGAGCACTGGCGCGAGCTCATGAAGGCAGCCGTTGTTGTGCGCTCGATGCTCGGCGTCAGCCCCTCTGCCTACGAGGAGGCGTGTAACGTCATGGGGCCGGAAAATGCCGCGGTGGCTATGGCCTGCATTCTCGAGCGGTCGAATTTCATAACATCCGCCGGGGGGTATCTGCGGGATCTCACCAGGCGCTCTGAGCGCGGGGAATTTTCGCTTGGGCCGATGCTAATGGCTCTCATGAAAGCAAATGACCAGGAAAACCGAAGGACTGCTTGATGTCAGGCGACTTGTCTGCCGACAGGCGGAGGAGATCGCCTGCGGTCCTCGCGGGGGAGCGAGGCGACTTGTCAGCCGTTTTTTTTCGTGAATTTCTCTTATGATACAGCGTGTTACTGGCGTTGATGGCCAGAATTGATGGGATCTGGGCAATGTGAAAAGCGAAGGAACTTAAGCTCGAGCTAATTATCGGTCACGTAGTCGTGAAAGAACCTCTTGATTGTGGGTCTGGCCCCGGAGAACACTGAGATACTCTTCGCCTGCCCAGCTCTTTGGGGCGATGGCGCAGCGCTCCAGCGGGGCGAAGATGGACCAGCGTGTCGCGAGAGCTCAGGTTCAGATGTGCCGCCATCTCATCTCAAGGCATATTGACGAGAACGACCGTTTTGCGCTGCTTGATACGGCCCGCACGTTGAAGGACTGTGTCGGAGAAGCCGAGAAGGGCCTCGTGGGCGACGGGATCGCCTATCTCTAGATGGTTAGAGATGGATATCGCTGAGTGGATCATTCCGAAAACCATGCCGTCCACGGCAAACCTCCGACCACTCGTTCGCCGCATTACCTCTCCAGCCGTCCGGAGTAATTGTTCGTGCCCCTTGCCGAATCGAAAGCGACCAAAGACGCGTCCAAGTCTGCATTCACGAGGACTGTCATGATGGTTATCACGAACTGGTTGAGCCCTATCTGGGCAGCAGGATCGATTCCTTGGATAACGTCGCATGGCTAGCCGTTGGGAGCTGGGATGTAATCTGTGAAGAAAGCGGTGATATTTGTCGACCACACGGCAACTGATGGACCACCCACCGAAACGGGGACGACAACCGCTCCGAACGCTCTGATCCAACAAACATGCGGTTGGCAGCTATTGTGGTGTGCCGACTCTCCTCTTCGGACCCGAGGTCGGAGAGGCCGCCCGCGGCCTGTACCTGGAAACCTTACGAGCAGAGCGTTACCACGGTTAAATGACTCGGCCGAACCTGGATTGTCGGAGAAGACGTAGAGCGGGCGCCGCTGGTAGTCACCGCCAAAGAGTATCTTATCTTCAGATCGGGATCGATGAGGTTTGTAAATGGCGTGGCGCTGGATCTGGAAATTGCTCGGCACATCTTTGTCTTCATCGAGTCGATTGAAGGCGAGATCGCCTTCACGGCAGAGTTTCCAGCGGATCTGGTCGAGGCCGCAAAGCGATCCTGAGCAGTCTTTCCAGACGGATTTGCGGTACTGGGGCGCGACGAGGATCCGAGCTCTATTCGAGGATTTTGATAAGCAGAACCTGCGCCGGTTGAAAGCGCTCTAGAGGCAGATGGTCTCGTCGCATGGGGAATTCTTGTGATCGATGGTCGCTCATATGCGAGCGCTTACACGGTCAGGTTTCGGCCCGCTTAACCCGGCAGCGACCCCTTTTCGGGAACCACGTCCAAAATCTTTCCGGGAAGCGGGAGGCGGGTGTCTGGAACCGCTATAGTACCTTTGCTCATGATCCGGAAAGATTTGAAAGCGATCGCGAAGGGTCTCGGTGCAGCGATCGTCAATGAGGTTGAGCCTGCTCCGGCACTAATATCTAAAACCGCGTTGTTCGTCGCCTGCAACTGACGTCGAACTTCATCGCTAAGCCGAACCGGAAGATTAGATTTTCCTGACATCCGAATCTCTAATTTGTTTACCATTAGGAACTGGAAGGCAAAGTCGATGAAGAGCCTGGATGGCGGGAAATCCAGAGCTAGACGTCGGCTAATTGCAAGGCGTTCGTCGTAATCAGGCAGCGTGATCCCCGCAGCAGAAAATCCTCCGAAAGTGCAACGAAACGTTATATCTCTGGATTTCGCAACCAATTCCTCAGCATGACGAAACGGGACGTCGATCAGATGAAGCGCATGTCTGACGATGAGCGCCATGTTTGCCGGCCTTTTCTTGCCACCCTCGTCGGAGAGTCTTTCTTCATCTTCCTTCGGGAGATCGGCAGCCCTATCTCCCGACGAGCCGAGGACATTGGATAGCCCGTCGCCGAGGGTTCGCGCCGCTGCGACGCCGCGAGCGCCGAACTCGCGCGAAAGGATAATAGGCTCGGGAACCCGCGCGAATCGACAAGGGAGAAATGCCGGTTGAAAGCCGGTTGCGTTCAGCGTTGTTACCATGGGATCAAGCATCATTTTCGGGACCCGTGAGAGGTTTTGAGTCGCAATGGCTGCGAGGAGACGTCAACCTTGCAATACCAGATTGTGTTCAAATCGCTTATCGATTAGTTTCGCCGAGCAAGTCAGCGACTATAGATTGCCACAGTATTTCATAAAATTTGTTTGTGCGAGGGTGCCATGCAACTAGCCGAGAAAATTGATAGCCTGTCCGACGAAGAAGTTCTTCAAGCTCTCAACTTAGCCGTCAGTGGTGTGGCCGCCCACGAGCCGGAACTTGCAAGGTGGAAGTTTTTATCGGACGCTTGGGTCAAACTGACTGCTGAACTCGGCAACACGGCGATCGCTCGCAGAGACGACGAGATTGGCGGCCGTCCAGAACAGGCGCAGGTAGCACGGCTTGCCTTGAAAGAATGGGCACGGATCGACGAGCTCGCGCCGCGAGTCGAGGCAGCTCTCGCGCAGGATCGGAAGCTCCTCATTGAACCAGTCACGGCAGCCCTTGTTCTCGCTGCGATCGTCGTTGTCTTGCAGACCCAGGTAAGCTTTTCGATCGAAAAGAAAAACGGAGAAACATCGGTCAAGTTCGACCTCTCGAAAAAGGCGACTGCGGACGGCATAGTCAAGAGATTCTTCGGCTTTTTCAGCTAGGCGTTCCAATGGTCGGCAAGGCATCGCCGCTCAGGTTTTTTCTGCTTGGCAAGGTAGACAAAAACAAACACGAGCAGATCATCAAGACATTTGTTGAATGGAACCATGCCCGCGCCGTACAGACGCTTAGCCTGCGTACCGAGGAATTATCCACCGTCATTTCGGCTATCGCCGAGCTAAGAGGCCATGTCGAAGGTAATGTCGGCGTTTTTGATCGCGCGGCGCTTCGCAAACTTGGCGAACATCTCTTCGGGATTTTGATTACCGGGCAAGCCCGTATCCTTTTCGACCAGGTCACCGGACGCATGAAAAGCCTGGGTAAGGAAACGTTACCCCTTGAGATCGTTGCTGAAGATCACGAGATCGCTGGCTGGCCTTGGGAATATGTCTTCGATCCGCATGGCGAACAGTTTCTGTCGCAGGAATTCCATCCGATTTCGCGAAACGTCTTTTCGCTGGATCCGCCCCGACCAATTCAGGCCAAAAAAGACAAACTACGCCTTTTAATCATCTTAGGTGTCCCAATAGATGATCCTTACATAAGTCCGGCAGAAGAACTAAAGTCGATCGAAAACGTATTTTCTGCACATCTTGACGTACGTTCTTTCGAGCTGCACATTCTGAGCCCTAAAGACATCCATCGATTACAGATGGAGTTGCAGAGCCAAGCCTATGATATTGTACACTTCTTCGGGCACGCCGGCTTCGACGCAGACGAAGGTACCGGTTATCTCGCCATCGCAGTTCCAGGGGAAAAACCCTTACGGATTATGGCAGAGGATTTTGCGAAGTTCATTAGCAGAAAGAAAAGCGTAAAGCTTGTCTTTCTAAACGCCTGCAAGACGGCAACATCTTCCTCAGAGTTCAGTCCCGCAAGAAGCTCAGTTGCTGGCGCTCTCGTCTTGCGCGGAGTGCCGGCGGTGGTCGCAGCACAATTTTCACTTCCAGATCAGACAGCTCATATTCTCGCCGCGACCATCTATAACAGCCTACTCTACGGTCAGCCGCTCGGTGAGGCTATCCGGGCCGGCCGAACAGTGTTGTCTCTCGAGACGCGTACACGAGTGTTCGACTGGGGGATCCCTGTTCTCTATACAGCATCGCCAAGCACAAAACTGTTTTCCCTTCAGACGAGGCAGCCAGCCAGCTATGCTACTCTCTATCAAGCTGGCACGACAGGTTCCGATTTCGTCGAAGCGCTCGCCAAGGGGGGCGGGGAGGGCACCAGTCAGCCATCCGTAATTGCTTCTGCAGCGCTCGACGCCGCGGATCAGCGCAAGATCAAAGTGGCGATCGTCGATTTCGATGCAAAGGCTGGATTTCTTCCCGAACTCGTTGAAGTGGCTAACAAGGCGCAGACCTACTACGAATTCAGGGTCGCCTACATTCCGTTGCCGAGCGATTATTTACGTACCGACGAGAAGGAGGACGGACAAACCTATGTGCCGCGGCTTAGATCGTATTTGGAACCAATGGCTGCGAAACTCGAGGTCGATCATGTCTGTTGCCTCACCCAGCACATGGTAGCTAACGAAACCCACTTCAACCTCTTCATGTCTGCGCTGACGGACGAAAGACGGGTCATGGTCGTTTCGACAAAAGACCTCCGGAAATTTGCCGCTGAGGCGGACACATCTTTCGCCAAGACGGTATTCTCGTTATGCCTGTCAGCGGTCATGTGGGCCGACAAGCGTTGGGGTCTAGAGTATCACCAAGAGACCGCGGGCTGCCCGATGGACTATTGCGAGGTCCGATCCCACATCACAGTCGGCTTGCGCAAAATGAAGTTCGATCATGAGCCCTGCCGCAGCAAGATCCATGATGAGCAGATGCTGGCAGCGCTCGATGCGCTGGCAGCGCTAGACTATCGCGAGCAATAGTGATGGGCATATCGCCAGGGTCAACCCTAGTTGTCCCAAAAGGAAGTATGGAACCTTGCAACTATGCCTGAATCGCAAGCCTATGACGGCGTATACGTCTACCTGACCAATGTTGCAGCTTTTCGTCCAGGAGATGTTGTTCTGACGCAGAACCGGTACACCCGATCAGCGGCGGTCTTGCGCGAGGCGGAGCTCATCGCTGCGCGTAGCGGAGGAGACCTCAGTCATGTGCTAATCTGCGCGGAGACCCCGACTTTCATTGAAGCGCTGGCCGATGGTGTCGGTACGGTGACTTTTCAGGCATCTTTCTGCCACGATCTCGAGAATGTTCAGGTGTTGCGCTATCATAACGAAGACATCGCTCGCGCGGCTGCGGATTGGGCTGTGCATTTCCATGGGCAGCGCTACTCTGTCAGGAAGGCTCGCAGCGCGATATCGGGCACCGATGTCGATTTCCGCGATGACGATGGCACGTTCTGTTCGGCTTTCGTGGCGGATGCCTATCTGAATGCCGGCGCAAGAGAGTTCGAGGGCACTGCTGCGTTGAAATATAGGCCAGCCTCTTTTGAGTGCATCGATGGCTTTCAGGTTATCACCCCGACAGTTTTTGAGCGCGGCCTTGCACTGCTCAACGCGGAGACGATGACGGCACTCGATGGCGACCGGGCGTCCTCGCCGGCCCGTGACCAGAGGGTCCTCTGTCGGAATTTCATCGAAAGTGTTGCTACTGACCTTGATGCGCTCTTTTCCTCGGGCGACGAGAGCAGACCGCAAACCTTTTATGGGTGTCTGGGATATCTGCGTCGGAGCTTCCAACACAGACATGGCCCCCAAAGTGAAGATCTCACCAGGCTGGATGATCATCTCCATGAAGCCATGACGGATGGCCGGCTTGATCTGATGTTTAAAGAGATATTCGCGAAGGATGAACCTGCTATCCAGCGGATCATTATAGAATCTTTCGAAAGAGAGCCGGATTTCGATCTGCAGGACCTGCGTCGCATGAGAGGAGCGACGTTAAAACAGATCGAGGAAAGGAGCGCGGTATTGGGTTCTGCGAGCCAAAGGGCGGCTGCATCGAAATCCTGGAACCGATGGCTTCAGCTTTCCCTCAATGTCATTCACCAGCTTGAACTTCGCAACGTTGCTTTGGGCGAGGTCCTGTCGCGTGTCGAGGCTTGCCGATGGTCGCGGTGACGAAGCAACTTAAAGTAATCGAAAATTGTCGTTGCGAGTGCCTGCTGCAAAGTCGTAGGTTACGGCAGTGTTTTGAAGGCGGCTGCGATCACTAAAGAAGCCGCGCCGCTCTGCCGCTCCTCCTTGTGGCACTGTTGTAATAGCTCGATGCCTGCTGCACTGAGCGGTGTCTTGACTGCTCCATGGCCTCCGGGAGCGGGATGCCGCGATTGGCGGCTTCCGTCAGATACCCTGACCGCAACCCGTGCGCCGAAAACTCCCCTGGCTCCAACCCTGCCATTTTGGCTCGCTGCTTGAGAATGGCATTGATCGACTGCGGGTCGAGCGCCCGCTTCGAAACTGTATTCCACCTGCCAATCCCCCGAAACACGCTGCCTTTTTCAATGCCTGCGACTGCCATCCAGGCATTAAGCGCCTCCACCGGCTGGCCCGTCAGGTAGACGATCTCATCTTGTTCGCCGGTGGTTGTTTTCGTCCGTCCGAGATGGATGGCGAGAGAGGGGAGGGGAGGGCTGTCGGGCACTTCGATCGGAGCCTCGACAGTCAGTTGCTCGACGCGCAATGAGGCAATCTCGCTGCGTCGGCGACCACCCGAGGCAAAGGCGACCATCAGTATCGCCCGGTCGCGAACGTCGCGCAGGCTGTCACTTGCGCACGTGGCTAGCAGCATTTGCAGGATGTCCCCTGTGACCGCTTTTGCGCTTTTTCGACGGCGCTTTCGGGGAACAGCACGAACTGCCAACCGGATCGCCTGTTTGAGGGCAGGGGAGGCGAAAGCGCCATTAAGACCGCGCCATTTGGTGAGTGTCGACCAACTAGCCAGCCTGCGGCGCACCGTATCAGGCGCGTGCGGACCGATGGATTTCAGAAAACCCTGGCGCCTGAGGTTCTCGTCAACATCGGCGGGCATGCCGTGGTTGGGGTCACTCGCGCGCTTTTCCGGGTCCCACAGATGATGGGCGACGAATTTGAGCAATAGGGCTTCAGGTGCTGGCCATGGTAGCGATTGTCCGGTCGAAGCCAGCCCCCAGGCCTCTAGATAAGTGAGATCGGATGTCAGTGCGCGCAGCGTATTGTCGCCCATGCCCTGGTTGACGAGGTGACGCAGCGTCTCGACGTCTTCATCGGTCAACAGTTCGGCGAGTTCGTCGCGGCGTTCGAGCGGCAACACCGATGCGATGGTGTCGAGTTCTTCGGCGCGGCGCTCGACGGAGGTCAGCGATGTTTTTGGCACGGGGCGCTCCAAAAGAATGCGGGTTCTGGCGGCCGTCAGGACCGGGATTTCCTACGATTTTCGGTTGTCGGCCGTCCGAATTAAGCGGATTCTATCTCGTTGATTCCACGGAACAAGACATTTTCCTAATCTACCGGACTTGCCTTTAATCGCCGGATTTTCAAATGCTGTCGTGGCTCTGTAACGATCAGCCATCATTCTCTCCGTCGAGGCAATCAATACCAAGCCAAGTTCCACTCGCACCTTGAAGGGACGAGGAGGCCTTTGATGAGGAAGAAGCCTGATAAGATAACCGCGTCCGAAGCCGCCTGGACGAGGGCGGTTGCGCGCGAGGTGCTCATCCGTCCTTTGACTGCGGCGAAACGAATTCCAGCAATTCATTTTGTGAGAGTTTGCCGACAGCTCGGTGTAAAGAGGTCGCGCCTATACGAACTGATTGCCCTATATCGCGCAGCGCCGGTGGCAAGCTCGCTTCTCGATGTGGTGCCGGGGCAGGTAAAAGGCGGCCGCCGTCTGTCTGACGAGGTGGAGAGCATCATTGAGGCGGCGATCCGCGATACCTATCGAAGCCGCGAGCGACCGACCGTGAAAGCACTTCATGACCGGGTGCGCCAGCTATGCCATGAGGATGGCATTCGAGCACCCTCCTGGAAAGCCGTTAACGTGCGAGTGCAGCAAGCGGACCAGAAGGCGGTCTATCGAGACAGGGAAGGGGCGAACGCCGCGCGCCAAAAATTCACATCCATAGTCCGGGAATACAATGCAGGCTATGCATTTCAGGTCGTGCAGATCGACCATACGCTTGTAGACCTCTTTATTGTCGATACTGTCCATCGCCGTCCTTTGCAAAGACCGTGGCTGACCTTGGCCATCGATATCGCGAGCCGGATGGTGGCCGGTTTCCATATCAGTCTGGAGAGCCCGTCATCGACGTCTGTTGCCCTGGCGGTCCAACAGTTGGTCTTGCCGAAAGGTTCATGGCTCGAAAGTCGGGGCATTGAGGCTGAATGGCCGGCTCATGGGCTGCCAGAGATCATTCATCTCGACAACGCTCGGGAGTTTCATGGCAAGGCGCTGGTTCGCGGCGCGGCTGAGCACGGAATTTCTCTCGTTCATCGGCCTGTCCAGCGCCCACACTACGGTGCCCATATCGAGCGGCTGATCGGCACCATGATGGGAGCGGTACACATGCTCCCGGGTTCGACATCGAGCAATGTTGCAGATCGCGGCGCCTACGATCCCGAAAAGCATGCGGCGATGACCCTTGATGAGCTGGAGAAGTGGGTCGCACTCGAAATCACGGGCCGGTATCATGCCGAAATTCATCGCGGCCTGGGTGTGCCTCCACGGCTCGCCTGGGACGACAGCGTCGCCGATCGACCATATCCATTACGGCTTCCCCACGACGTTGGCCAGTTCCTCAAGGATTTTCTACCGTTTGAAGAACGGTTCGTCCGCAGAGACGGCATCCATCTATTTGGGCTTCGCTATTGGGACGATGTGCTGAGCCCATGGGCCGGCAGAGGCCAGCGAGTGCGCGTCAGGTATGATCCCCGTGACCTGTCGCGTGTTCAGGTCGAAGGGGCAGACAATTTCGTCTGGACCGTGCATTTCGCGGATTTGCGGCGCCCGCGTATCACGCTGGGCGAGCACCGCCTGGCTTTGGCTGCACTGCGAGCAAGGGGCGCCCAGGCCGTCAATGAAGATCTCATCTTCTCAACGATCGCCGAGCAGCGCCTCCTCCTGGCAGACGCTGTGGAGAAAACCCGAACCGTTCGCCGCACTGCCGAGCGAAATGAGCGGGCATTGACGGCAAGTCGGGATCGCATCCCTCTTCCCAGTGACGAGCCGGCCGAAGAAGTCTTCGAGGATCTGCCGCCATTGTCCGTGGAGGAATGGTCATGACCGAATACGCGCACCTGCAATCCGCCTACCGCCAGTATGCGACGCTCGACGCGGACGAGCGGATTGCCTGGCTGCGTGCCGATCGATGGCTTGAGACCCCACAGTCAACCTCGGTGATCAGGCGGCTGGAGGATCTTCTGTCCTATCCACCGCGCGATCGAATGCCATGCCTTCTCCTATATGGCGATACGGGAATCGGCAAAACCAAGATCATCCGGAAGTTTTTGCGCGATCATGCGCCTCGGTTCGACCGAGGTACTGGTGTGATGACCATGCCTGTCGTTGCGATGCAGATGCCGGCCGAACCGATCGAGCGCGATGTCTATGGGGAGTTATTGAGTGCGCTTGGAGCGCCGGGACCGCAATACGAAGCGGCCTGGCGCTTGAAGGCTGTCTGCCGTAGCCTGATGCGGGATATGAGTGTTCGGATGCTGATCATCGATGAGATCCATGCGGTCCTGACCGGCACTTTTCGACAGCAACGGATATTCCTCAATGTCATCCGGTTTCTGGCCAATGATTTGAGGGTGCCGCTGATCTGTGCCGGGACCGATCTCGCCCGGCAAGCCCTGCTCACGGACCAGCAACTTGCCGAACGGTTCGAAGCTCTACACCTCAAACGTTGGTCCAATGACAAATATCTGGCGCAGCTGCTATCGAGCCTGGCCGGCATTCTGCCGCTTCGGGAGCCATCCGACATAGGGAGCGCTGCGGTCCGTCAGCGCGTGCTCGAGCTGACCGATGGCGTGACCGTCCGGATTTTCCGGCTGATCGAGACCGCCGCGGTTGAGGCGATCCGCAGCGGAAGCGAGCGCCTTACGCTTGAGAGCTTCACTGCCGGCGAGCTGGTTCTGCCGCTGATCTCGATGACGCGGTATTCCGAGCGGCAACTGCAAAGACGGATCGCCCGGTGAAGCCCATTCCGCTTCTCCCCCTGGCGCCGCGGCCCTTTGAGGATGAGCTGATCTCGTCCTGGCAAGGCCGGGTCGCAGTTCGCTATGCTCTGAGCCTTGCTGACATTGACGCTTGGCTGGATCTCGACAGCTCCGCGTCAATGGACCGCGACCTCCAACCCGACCCGGTAAGCCTTCGGAAGTGGGCTCTCTCCTGCAGAATCCGCACCGAGGCTGTCGAAGCGCTGGCACTTTCCCGCTATACGACACCACTCGGCTATGTCTTCAGGTCCCAATGGCGCGGCATATGCTGCATTTGCCTGGAATACGATAGGGGAGTGGGGCGCGATCAGTATTTTCGCCGAAGCTGGGCGCGTGCCGAGGCTGTGGCCTGTCCTTTCCACCGAGTCCGATTGCGCTACTCCTGCACGCAATGCATCACACGATGTGAATTCCGATTTGAATATCGGAATGGTCTTGTCGAGTTAGTTTGCGCCAACTGCTTAGGGGCTGTTTCGCGCGCCCCGCCGACACCTTCAGAGCTCCGCCACGCCGACCTTCTGATCGCGACCATGGAGGTAATCAATATTACTGAGAGGGGAGCGCTAAAGCTATCTCAGATCGACGAAGCCATCCGTTTCCTCTGGAGCCCGTCGCAGGGTTGCAGGAGGTCGGAGATCACCTTCTTCGATGCCGAACATACCTACGGCTCGGCATTGATGCCGGCGAACCCAGATGCACCCATGACCTGCTTGTCTACGACCTGGCGCGCCGCCACTCTTCTGGCGATTGCGCAGATTCTGGATATCGGCAGTGCGCGAGCTTATTTCGGACCTCCTGGCGAATGGATGACTTTCGCATTCCAGCAGTTTGGGAGCAGGCCTGCTTCGGGCCGGAACTCGCCCGAGCTGCCCGCGGCAAAACCGAGAAAAATTGAAATACCGCTTCGATCCGACGCTGAGTATCTTCGACTGGCTACCGCGACGATAAAGGATCCGCGTTGGCATGGTCTCTTGAGATTGAAGGCGCGAGACCGCTCAAAAGCACTCTCGCGGTTGGCACGCGATATGCTGGGCACGGTTTAGGCGGGTCGCGGCACTCTCAACCTTGAGACTGGAACGAAAGGCCGGGACGACGATCGTCCGGTCTTTCGTGGGTCAATGAATTTTGCAGGTCAATGCGATGAGACCTGCGGTCAGCAATGCACTTGCAGCACCAAGCCAGAGCGCGCTCGGCACGCCGAAATTGTCGACCGCGAGGCCGCCGACCAGTGCGCCAAGCCCGATCGCCAGTTGCGCGATTGACACGAAGAGCGCGGCGATGCTTTCCAGCCGGTCGGGCGCGGAGGTGAACAGGAAGGTTTGCATGGCGATCGGCAGCATGCCGAACCCGAAACCCCAGGCGGCGACCCAAGCGACTGCGGCAAGCGTGTTGCTCCCGGTCAGCAGCAATCCCGCAACCGACAATGCAATCAGAAAAGCGGTGCCGGCAAGGGCGAGAACAAAGCTGCGGCCAGCAGCCCAACCGCCGAAGAGGTTTCCGGCAAAACCCGCCGCGCCATAGCCGAGTAGCACCATGCTGAGTGTGCCCGTATCAATCCCGGTTACGCCGATGAGGAAGGGAGTAATGTAGGTATAGGCCGCGAACTGCCCGACGAAGATGAGCACGGCTGCCGTCAGACCGATCTGGACTCGTTGCAATCGCAACACGTCTGGAACTTGTTTCAATCCCGAACCCTTCTGCGCCCGGATGGCCGGCAGTAGAAACTGGAGTGCCGCCACGACAAGCAGTGTGACACCCGACACGAGCAGGAAGGCAGCGCGCCAGCCGAACAGGTCACCGATCAGGGCGCCTGCGGGAACCCCGGCGACAGTACCTAGCGAGACACCGGAGAAGATCAATGCCGTTGCACGTGGTCCTTCCGCGCCGAAGCGCAGGCGGGGGCCGAGTGAACCACCGATTGTCCAGAAGCCGCCGACAGCGATCCCGAGCAGCACCCGGCCGAACATCAACGCCGCAAAGCCATGAGCGGTTGCCACGATGGCGTTGGAGATGACGAGCAGCATCAGCAGCGCGACGAGCACACGCTTGCGATCGAAGCGCGCAGCAAATCCAAGCGTCATCGGCGCTGCGATTGCCGCGAGAAAGCCGGGTACGGTTACCATCAGTCCGGCCGTCCCCTCGCTGATGCCAAGGTCAGCCGCGATCAGCGGCAGAAGCCCGACTGGCAGGAATTCGGTGGTAACAAGAGCGAAGGCGCCGACGCCGATGCTGGTGACTGCGGCCCATGAGGCGAGCGGTTTGCTGTCGGCGTGGCTTGCCGAAATACTGCGGGAGACTGGCATGTCCATAGGAGGATTCCTTGGTAAAAAGCAGGGCAGACCGGAGAAGAAGGTTGCTCTCCGGCTCGCCTGCGATGTTTCAACCGAACTTGACGAGGTTGAGGGCGGGTAGCGGACCGCCGGGGAACTGCACCAGTTTGCCGCCGACCGAGACCGGGCCGAGATCGATGCCCGTGAAGCCGAGTCTGGAGATCAGCGCACCGACTTCCGCCTTCGCGCGTGCGTCGTCACCGGAATAGAATAGGACGCGTGAGCCACCCTCGGCTTTGGGATCGCCGGATAGCAGGTGCGGTTGCAGATGATTGAAGGCTTTGACGACGCGGGCGCCAGGAACGAGATCGGCGAAGATCTCGGTGGAAAGACGACCGTTTAGTTCGGCCGGTTTGAACAGCGGCGCTTCGATGGGATTATTGGCGTCGATGACGATGCGGCCGCCGAAGTCCGGCAAACTGGCGAGCGCCTTGGGCAGCTTCGACCAGTTGACGGCGACGAGGACGATGTCGGCGCTGGCCGCCTCTTCGATCGTGCCCGCCTTGATGAAAGGCTTCAGTTCCGTTTCGAGTATGGCAAGCGAGGCCGGGCCGCGGCTGTTGGCGATGGTTGCGGAAATGTTGTTGCGAGCAAGAGCACGCGCGAAGGCCGAGCCGATATTGCCGGCTCCAATGATACCGATAGACATGCTGGTTCTCCTTTGAATGAGGGGTTAACCGGCGCTCCGACATCGGAGCGCCGAGGATCGGTCAGGCGGTGAAGCCGCCGTCAGCGAGAATATCCGCGCCGGTGACGAACGCCGCTTCGGGGCTTGCGAGATAGGCGACGACGCTGGCGATCTCGTAATCCTTGCCGTAGCGGCCGATTGCCATGCCGGGGCCGACGATCTTCGAGACAGGGCCGCCATCGGGGTTCATATCGGTGTCGGTCGGGCCGGGATGCACGGTGTTGACGGTGATGCCCTTGGGTCCGAGGTCGCGTACCAGGCTGCGGTTGAAGCCTGCAACCGCGCCTTTGGTCAGCGTATAGAGCGAGGCCGTCGGGAAGGCGGCATAGCGGGTCATGGACGAGCCGATATGGACGATGCGCCCACCCGGCTTCATGCGACGTGCTGCTTCCTGCGTGGCAACGAAGACGCCGGTGACGTTGACGGCGATCATCCGCTCGTAGTCGTCGAACTTGATCTCGTCGATCGGCCCGCCAAGCGCGATGCCAGCATTGTTGACGAGGATGTCAATCGAGCCGAAGGTTTCTTCGGTTTTTGCGACTGCGGCGCGGACGGCGGCCGGATCGCCGGCATCGGCCTGAATGGCAATGGCGCGGCCACCGGCTGCTTCGATTTCGGCGACCACAGCGGCAGCCTTATCCGGCGAGGCGCTATAGGTGATGGCGACAGCCGCGCCATCCGCGGCGAGACGCTTTGCAATTGCCGCGCCGATGGAGCGCGAACCGCCGGTGACGAGGGCAGTCTTGCCGGTCAGGGAGAGAGTGTTCGACATGGGTTTATCCTTTCAATTGTCGTTGGGGGTTGGATGACCGCCGGAAATCCCCGCGGTCGGTTGGAAAAGTTCAGTCCTGTTGCTTGATTTGCGCCATCAGCCCGGCGCCATCGGCGACGGTCCAGTGGTCGGTGATCTGGCCGTTTCGGACCCGCATCACGTCCATGACGTTGAAGCGGGTGGCACGTCCGGTCGCGGCAATGCCCATGAAAATGCCCAGATGGGTGCCGTGATAGGTCTTGTAGGTGCTGACGAGATCGCCTTCGGCAATCTGGAAATGCACCTGCGCATTCCAGTCGGGGAAAGCAGCGCGGAATGTCCGGTAGATTTGCCGCGTGCCGTTGCGGTCCGGCGAGAAGCCGCCAAAGGGCGTGTGATCCACATAGGCCGTTGCGAACAGCCGTTCGAACAGATCGAAGTCGCCATCCCGCTGCACGCCTTCGAGTAACTGGCGGATGACGGCCTTGTTGGCGGCAGCATCGTCCTGCATGGCAGCCACTGCGTGAACGGGAAGCGTTACGCCGATCAGGCAGGCGATCACGGTGCGGCGGCCGATATCCATATTGTCGATGACTTCTGCCTTGTCAGTCGAGAGCGTCATGGCCATTCACTCCGGTTCGGTTTCGATGGAGTGAATATCGCTTGCAATTTCCCTTTCGATTAGTGGTAATCTTCTGTCATCGGTTTCAACGAATGCTTGAAGGTTGTTATGGAAACACTGGCCAATCTCGAATCCTTCGTGCGCAGCGCCGAGCTTGGTGGTTTCTCAGCAGCGGCGCGGCGGCTGGGACTGACGCCCGCCGCGGTCAGCCGCAATGTCGCGGCGCTGGAAGGAAATCTCGGCGTGCGCCTGTTTCAGCGCTCGACGCGTAGCCTCACGCTGACCGAACCCGGCGAGCGGTTCCTGATCGCGATCCGCGACAGTCTGGAACACCTGCAGGGCGCGATTGCCGAAGCCTCGGCCGATCAGGAGGAACCGGCAGGCACGCTGAAGGTCAGCATGAGCCCGACCTTCGGCATCAGTTATATTCTTCCACTCCTGCCGGAATTTTCCGCGCGTTATCCGAAAGTGCGTCCCGAATGGATGTTCGAGAACCGGCAGATCGACCTGATCGCCGAGGGCTATGACGTGGCAATCGGAGGCGGTTTCGAACTGACCGCGGGCGTGATTTCGCGCACGCTCGCACCGGCTCATATCATCGCGGTGGCCTCGCCTTCCTATATGGCGGACAAGGTGCCGCCGCATGATCCATCGGCACTGTTTGAACTCGACGGCATCGTCATGCGCTCGCTGCGGACGGGCCGCATCCGGCAGTGGCAGATGCGTGATGCGGCAGGGAGGGAAGAACCTGCGCGGCTCAGGGAAACGGTGGTGGTCAATGACCCTGCCGCAATGCGCATGACGGCGCTGGTCGGCATGGGGGTGACCATGATCGCCAAGCCCGACGCGTTGCCTTATCTTGAGAGTGGGGAACTGATCCGGGTTCTGCCCCACTGGTATGCCGATGCCGGGCCGATCTCGATCTACTACGCCAACAGGACGCTTCTGCCGCTCAAGACCCGCGTGTTCGTCGATTTCGTCGTGGAAGCCTTCCAGCGGGAAAAATGGCCGGAACGCTTTGCCGGAAGCCTGGGATAGCCAAGGACGTTTGGGTTTTAGGGAAGCCTCAGTGTGACGTTTAGCGGAATAGCGACGCTACTCTACTTTCGGCGGAAATGCCCCTGCGCCGTAGTTGCTACGTAACCAACCGAGGCGTCACCGAGGGCTCAGCACCATCATCTAAGCCGCCCTCTGGGGCCCGTGACACCACCAGTCATTAAGGACGGATCAGGCCGAACCGATGCGCTTCGTTCAGCAGGTCCCGGACAGAAGAGGGCTGCCATTTCTTGCCACCTCTCGGAGGGCGTTCTCCCATCTGATCCAGTTGGGCGGCAATGTCTCGCAGTGACGGGCCGGGATCGGCAATAGCGATGGCCGCCACGAGCTTCATATGGTGATCGTCTACTGGTCTGCGGGGCGAGCGGGCCAACAATCCAGGGTCTGCGAGCTTCTCCCTCACCATGCGATGGACGGCGCGGCGCAGGCGCTCGACAGTCCAGTCGTGGCCCTTCCGATTGAGGATTCGCACAACGTTGTCCCAGCTATGCTGCGGTCGAAGCTGCTTTACCATCGGAAGCCAGGTTTGGGCGGACGTGATTAATTCGTCGAGGTAGACTTGGTTTTTGGCGGCCGCGGCCGCGCGGATCGCTTCTGGCCGTCGCTCGCGAAGGCCTGGATTGCCTGCAAGGCGGCCACGAGCCTTGGCCGCGCTCATCCCCGACTTTGTCCGTTCGGCGATGAGCGCGCGCTCGAGCTGGGCGACTGCGCCAAGGACCTGCAGCGAGAACATGCCCTGTGGCGTCGATGTGTCGATCGGATCGCGAAGCGATCGGAAATGTATGCCGCGTTCCTCTAGGTTCTCGATGACATCGAGCAGGTGGCTGACGGATCGTGCCAGGCGATCCAGTCGCACGACGACGAGGACGTCGCCGGCAGACAGCTCCTTCAGCACTCTGGTGAGAACCGGTCGAGCACGGGAGGCGCCAGAACCATGCTCTTGATGAATGCGGTCGCAGCCGGCCATCCGTAGTTCGTCGATCTGCGCGTCATGGATCTGGTCGTCGGTGGAAACACGTGCATAGCCGATAAGCCGACGGGACAGGGGAGGGGCAATGTTCTTCGCTGGTTTTGCCATGGATTTTTGCCCTGATTCCGCTATCCTTGTTCAAATAAGGAATGCGCTGATAAAGGGTCCTTTGCAAGCGTGTTTTACGTGCTAAATGAGAGTCCGTACAGCGCGTTTTCCGATCCGGCGCGCATCTCCGGCCCTCCAATGCGGCGATCGCGCGCCATGGGCGCTCTGAGGCGGAAATGCCGGAAAATAAGGCTCCAGGCGGCATCAGCTTCGATGATCATCTAAGGAATAGAGAAGGACGCCCGAAATCCGTCGTGGAAGTGTGGCGGCGCTTACTTCTGTCGGACGGAAGGGGACGCTGCGTCGCAGCGCGCCGTCCGCCGAACTGGGGCGAAAAACGCCCGAAATCGCCGGAAATGTGGGGAATCCGCTCAATTAGGACGACCGACATCGGTGATTTGCGCCGCGAAATCAACTACCATCGATAAGAGGTACTTATCG
>NZ_FMVA01000020.1:0-80036 GCF_900101425.1 Rhizobium sp. NFACC06-2
ACAGGGGCGTGCAATACGTGTCGATCAAGTATTCCGAACGGTTGGCAGAGGCAGGTATCGAACCTTCCGTCGGAAGCGTCGGCGATAGCTACGACTGTGAATGTGCTATTGCAGCCTGATGGCCTGACCCAAGTTATGATTGATCGCGTGTCATTGCGTTGACGTGTCGACCATCACGTTGCCCCGGCACTGGCGAGACGTGACTTCATAGGAGCTTGACGGTTAGCGTACCATCACAGTCCTGTCCTCTTCGATCGGTGCTTGGGTCATTCTAACGGAGAGGCACCTAATGGATCACATCATCGTCGGGGTTGATACCCACAAAGCCAATCACATCGCCGTTGCCATCAATGGGCACGGGGCGCGTTTGGACACCATCACGATTCCAGCAACTCGGAAAGGATACTCGAACCTGCAGGCCTGGGCGTCCGAGCTTGGCCAAATCAGAGCCTTCGGTATTGAGGGTACCGGTTCCTATGGTGCCGGCTTGTCACGGGAGCTGCTGGCTCATGGACATACGGTTCTTGATGTGATGCGTCCTAACCGACAACTCCGCTATCTTCACGGCAAATCAGACAGCCTCGACGCCGAAAGCGCGGCACGATCAGTTTTGAACGGGCAAGCAACTGCTTTGGCAAAGGCCCAGACTGGAACATCAGAAATGATCCGGCACATCAAAGTCGCCCGTGACAGTGCTGTAAAGGCTAGGTCGCAGGCGATGATCACCTTACGAACGTTGATAATAAATGCGCCGTCCGACCTGCGTGATGCACTCGACCAGATCAAAGGGCGAATCGCCTTAATCCGTCACATAGCCGCATTTCGACCCGGCGAGATACTTTCGCCGAACTCGTCGGCGAAAGCTGCCATGCGGTCTATCGCCCGCCGTTGGTTGATGCTGCACGAAGAAATCTCAGAGCACGAACGCCAGCTCGACCACTTGGTCACCGACAGAGCTCCTGCATTGATCACGTCGTTCGGCATCTCGACGATGACAGTCGCCGAGATGTTGATCCTGATCGGCGACAATCCCGAGCGCATCAAATCGGAAGCTGCGTTGGCAAAAATGTGCGGCATCTGCCCAATTCCGGCGTCCAGTGGCAAGACCAACCGAATGCGGCTCAATCGAGGTGGAAATCGACAAGCAAATGCCGCCGTCTATCGTGTTGCGGTCGTTCGAATGCGTGATGACGACCGAACCAAAACATACGCGGCGCGTCGAACCGCAGAAGGCAAGACCAAGCGAGAAATCGTTCGATGCATAAAGCGATATATCATCAGGGAGATATACCAATATCTCTGCGCGCCATCTGCTTCCAAACCTTCTGGGCCTTGACAGATATAGGAGCATCAACGCTCTCGCCGAAACGATCAACGGCCTTTACAAGGCTGAGGTCATCCATCGCCGAGGACCATGGCGCAACTTCGAAGCTGTGGAGTTCGCCACGCTGGAATGGGTCGATTGGTTCAACAACCGGCGTCTACTGGAGCCCATTGGAAACATTCCGCCTGCAGAGGCCGAGGAACGATACTACGCCATGCTGGACGCACCAGCATTGGCCGCATAACTTAAACCAAACGGTCTCCGGCAAAGCCGGTGCGGTTCAGAGAGCTTAGAATTGGAAGCCTGTTTGGTACGCCCCTTGATCAAGGCGGACAATTCCAAGAAGTGTCCATTGACGGGGTCGTTTAGCTAGAGTTCCCAGCACTATCGCTACACCTTTCGCCATATATTCTTCTTCATACTTTTCCTTTAGGCGGCGAAGCGCATCTTTTTCGCCGTACGCCTTACTCCAACCAAAGAAGGCAGCGTGAGTTTCCCAGTCTCCGCATTGGTGAGTATGTCGCCCGCCTAATTTGTCCGTAAATGCGAAGCTCAAAGCGTACGGTGTCGGCTCAAACGCTTCGACTTCACGGTCTAACATGTTCACTTGCTTTGCAGCTCTGATGTAAGCGGCCTTTTCGGCGGCGATTATCTGCTGTTGTTTGCGACGGTATATGAATTTTAGAGACACTGGGCGTATAGCCGTCAAGGATCGCCCGAGAGTCGCCGCCTCTTCAACAGTAGAAGTGATCAGTGGCTCCAATATCGCTTGCTTATCGGCCCCCCGCGTTGGGCCCAAGTTTCTCAATGTTCCTTGGAGAACTTTACAACTCTCAACACGCTTATCGTGAGCGTTTGGAACGTAGTCAAAAGAGACATTGTCCCACCGATTAAACTCTTCACCACCATGGCGATAGCGAATGGGATACAAGCGCTTCTATTTGCCATCTGGGGTGATGCCGGCGCAGCAAACCGTCTCAGAGTGCCCACTGCTCGGACGGGGCAAAGCTTTTACTAGAATTGTGACTTGGCAGTTTTTCCGGGTTAAGCTCATACCTGTCCATTTTATCAACAAATAAGTCGAAAGAAACTAAATCATAATCCTTAAGTTGAGTCGCCACAATCTGGCGATGGCAAGTTTTGGGGTCGCGCTCATAGCACATTAGGCAAGTCATTTTATCTTGAGCAACTGCCGCCACTTCTCGAACTGCCTGTTGTGCGGCCTCTGTCGCTAGATGTTCATTGAATATTTTGCGAAATGTTACGAAGTCGCCCTGCACGAGCAGCTTCTCTACCTGGCTTGGGGTCACCCAAATGTTTAGCGTGAACATAGCAGATACCATGCTTCTCCAATCGAGCGGCAAGACTGTTTTTTGAGAACCCCTTCTTCCGTGAGACGGTTACTGCTCGCACATCTATTAGAACCTGCACCCGCGCCACTTTAAGAGTTCTTACAAAGTCATCGATCGTCGAGCCTTCGTAGCCGATGGTCATTACGCTCGTCATATATCTCTCCTTTCATTCCCCAAGGCATTGGTATGTTAGATATGGTTTGTGAAGCTTGCCCGAGGGTCTATTCTGCGAGTGCTTTGCTATTATCACATGAAATTGGCAATATTCTGCAGGGTTTTGATATCACTATGCGATGGTGGTCTTCGAGAAATCCATAGCGGACTGCTATTGTTTATTTATTCCAACAAGCAATAGTCGAAAAAGCGCGATTGGGTCTTCACCCATCGCATTCGCCAATTTTACAAACTCAACGACGTCTATTCGCCTTTCAGCTCCTTCAGCCTTTGCCACATAGGACTGAGGCTTTCCCAGCCGATCTGCGACTTGCTGCTGGGTTAACCCTGCTTTTCGCCGCGTGTCGGTCAGTATCTCAACAAGAAGCCGATACTCGGTTGTATGTGTAGACTTTGTCACGCGCTCCAGACCCGAAATTTCAGGAGCTCACGGATTAATCCTGATTTGGAATTATCCCATTATGGGATATATTCGTGCGGATTTGCATGGAGTGGGGTCATGGAGCTATCCGCGTCAAGCTTGCTTTTAATTGGGGTAATTGGAGCATGTGGGCTATTTGCTTTTATATATGTCACTTGGCAGCAAGCTGTGCGACCCATGCTTGTCCCGCGCGCCGAGATAACGCGCATCGCCGATATCTTAAGCAAGACATATGGAAATGCTGCCGAGGAATTCGCGGTCATCGAGGAAGATCGCGCCTGGCGATATTCCCAAAATTTCGAACAAGGCAAATGGCGGCGGGTGCGCGCGGAGCTTCACCGCCGTAAAGAGCCTTAGCCTAAAGATGCTCCCGATTATCCGTATTCTGCTCCGCCCGGTCCCGATAAAGCGCAGCCCGTCCCAGCAGCATCAGGGAAACCGGGGTCGTCACCGTCATGAAAATGCCGATGAAGATTTCGTGGAACGCGAAGCGGTCGCCGGAGACGGAGAAATAGACGATCGAGGCCATGACGATGCCGCCGGTGCCCCAGCTGGTGCCGAGTGTGGGCGCATGCAGGCGCTCATAGAAGCTGTTGAGCCTGGCAAAGCCGATGGTGCCGATCAGCGTCAGCGAGGCGCCGAGCAGGACGAAGAAGGCCACGGCAATGGCGGCCCAGAGGGGAAATTCGTGCGCCTCGCTCATTCGATCACCTCCCCGCGCATCAGGAATTTGGAAAGGGCGACGGTGGAGACGAAGCCGAGGATGGCGATCAGCAGCGATGCCTCGAAATAAATGTCATTGCCGGTGCGCAGGCCGAAGGTCAAAAGAAGCAGCATGGCGTTGACATAGAGCGTATCCACGCCCAGCACGCGGTCCTGCGCGCGCGGGCCGATGGCGATGCGATAGACCGAGATTGCCATGGCGATGGCGAGCATGAACTGCGCCAGCGAAAAGGACCAGAAAAGGATAATCGAACTCATTCGAATATCTCCATCAGCAGTTTTTCATAACGGTTCTTGATGAGGCTTATCCAGGCCGCCTCATCCACATCGTCGAGAACGTGAAGCAGCAGCGTGCCCTGGCTGGAATTATATTCGAGCCATGCGCTTCCCGGTGTCGAGGTCAGGATCGTCGCCAGAACCGCAAGCGCCATCGGATCTCGAATATCGAGCGGCACGGCCAGGAAGCCGGATTTGCGGTCCCTCTCGCGCTTGAACAGGATAATCTTCACGACCGAGAGATTGGACCTGACAATATCGTAAAGCACGATCAGGATGAGCTGCACCAGCCTGTGCCAGTTGCGGATGCGGGGCTTGGCGGGCCTAAGCGACGCCATCGCCCAGGAGGCGACAAGCGCAACACCGGTGCCGAGCAGCAGATGCCCCGGCGAAAAGCTGTTGATCGTCATCCAGAAGAAGATCAGCGAGATCGTCAGCAGCGGGTAGGGGAGGAGACGGCTCATCATGGCTCTGCCTCCGGGTTGCTTCCCGCTCGGGGTGCGGAAATGACGCCCTGAATATAGCTTGCCGGCAGGTCGAGAATACGCGCCGTTTCCTGCATGTATCGCATTACCGGTCCTGCCTGCACGGTCATGGCAAGCGTCAGGCCGAGCAGCAGCATCACGGGGGCGATTTCGATAACGAGCACGCGGGGCACGGTTCCTTCGATGGAGGCCCAGAAGGTGCGGATGCCGGCGCGCGTCATCGAGATCAGCGAGGCGAAACCGGCAAAGACGATCAGGAAAACCAGCCACCAGGACAGCGTGGAAACGCTGTCATTGGCACCGAGCCCGGAAGGATTGAGAATGGCGGTCAGCATCGAGAATTTGGCGATGAAGCCCGAAAGCGGCGGCAGGCCGGCGAGAAGAATGCCGCAGGCGGCAAAACAGGCACCGAGCACCGCCATGGTGGCGGGCATGGTCACGCCGACCTCCTCTTCCTCCTCTTCCTCGTCGCCTTCGCCATAGGCCTCCATGGTCACGGCCAGAACGTTCGCGCCGGCATCCTGTCCGCGCTCGACGAGCTCGATCAGCATGAAGAAGGCGCTGATGGTGAGGGTGGAGCTGACCATGTAATAAAGCGCGCCGGCCGCAACCGTGGGATTGCCGGTGCCCATGGCGGCAAGCAGCGTTCCCGACGAGACGAGAACCGAAAAGCCGGCAAGCCGCCCCAGCGCCTGCGATGCCAGAACGCCGATAGCCCCGAAGATGATGGTGGCGATGCCGCCGACCAGCAGCGCATCATGGCCGAAACCGGCCGATTCCCCGGCCGTCTGCCCGAAAAGCAGGAAGGACAGGCGGGCGATGACATAAATCCCGACCTTGCTCATGATGGCGAAGAGCCCGCCCACCGGGGCCGATGCCGCGCCATAAGCGGAAGGCAGCCAGAAATTGAGCGGCCACATGCCGGCCTTGACCAGAAAGGCGATACCGAGGATGGCCGAGCCGGTTTCCAAGAGCACGCGCTGATCGGGGTTGAGCCCTTCGATGCGATGGGCGAGATCGCCCATGTTCAGCGTGCCGGTAACGCCATAGATGAGGCTGACGCCGATCAGGAAGAACAGGGCGGCGACGAGGTTGATGGCGATATAATGCAGCCCGGCCTTGACGCGCTGCTGGCCGGAGCCATGCAGCAGCAGACCGTAGGACGCGGCCAGCATCACTTCGAAGAAGACGAAGAGGTTGAAGAGGTCGCCGGTCAGGAACGCGCCGTTGACGCCCATCAGCATCATCTGGAACAGCGAATGGAAATGCGCGCCCGACCTGTGCCACTTCGCCATCGAATAGATCAGGGACGGAATGGCAAGCAGCGCCGTCAACAGCACCATCAGGCCCGAAAGACGGTCTGCGACGAGCACGATGCCGAAGGGCGCCGGCCAGTTGCCGAGCAGATAGACACCGCTCGACACCACGGCCGCGATCTCGGTATTGACCGTCGAGTTCACCTCGCGGAACAGCAATATGGCGACCACCAGCAACAGCACGGTCGAGGTGAGGCTGATGGCGGCTTTCGCCACGCGCTGGCGCTCGTCGAAGAACAGCAGAAGGGCCGCGGTAATCAGCGGCAGCAGGATAGGCGCGATGACGATGTGGAAGGGGAACGACATCATTTCGTCTCCCTCCCGTCCACGTGGTCGGTGCCGGTGAGGCCGCGGGCGGCAAGCAGCACGACGAGGAACAATGCGGTGGTGGCAAAACCGATGACGATGGCCGTCAGCACCAGTGCCTGCGGCACGGGGTCGGCGAGCGTGGAGCTGTCGACGCCGTTGACCAGCACCGGCGGCGCATTGGTCTTGATGCCGCCGACGCCGAAGATGAAGAGATTGACGGCGTAAGACAGCAGCGAAAGCCCGACGATGACCTGATAGGTGCGCGGGCGCAGCACCAGCCAGACGCCGGAGCCGGTCATGATGCCGATGCCGATGGCGAGAATGAGTTCCATTACACGTCCTCCGCTTTTGCGGCTTCAGGCGTGCGAACGCGGTAGTTACGCAACGATTGGTGTGCCAGTGCTATCAGGATAAGAACAACGGAGCCGACGACCAGCGAGAAGACGCCGAGGTCGAACAGCAGGGCGGACGCCGTCGGCATTTTGCCGATATAGGGTATCTCCGTATACTGGAAATAGGAGGTCAGGAACGGGTAGCCGAAGTACCAGGAGCCGATACCCGTCGCCGCCGCCATCAAAAGGCCGAAACCCATCCAGCGCAGCGGCAGGATGCGGATGCGGTCCTCCGCCCAGCGTGCCCCACCGGCAAGATATTGCAGCAGGAAGCCGATGGCCATGGTGATGCCGGCCGCAAAGCCGCCGCCCGGCAGGTCGTGCCCGCGCATGAACAGGAAGATCGAGAAGGTGATGATGACCGGGAACATCCACTGCATCACGATGGACGGCACATAGAGATAGTCGCGAACCGTATCGCCATTGCTGCGGTCTGGCCGTTCGGCATCGAAGGCGTTCTGCATCTGCTGCTGTTCCGGCACCCCGATGCTTTCATGGGCGGGGCGGAAACGGCGAAGCAGCGCAAAGACGGTGAGCGCGACGATGGCCAGCACCGCTATTTCGCCGAAGGTATCGAAGCCACGGAAGTCGACGAGGATGACGTTGACGACATTGGTGCCGCCGCCTTCGGTATAGGCGCGTTCGAGGAAATAGGTCGCAATCGCGTTCGGCACAGGCAGCGTCATCACGGCATAGGCGATGACGGACATGCCGATACCGCTGCCTGCGGCGAGCAGGAAGTCGCGGGCGCGGCGAAGCTGCGCCGGCAGTTCATCGCTGCTGTCGACCTTCTCGACGCGTTTCGGCAGCCATCTGAGGCCGAGCAGGATAAGAACCGTGGTGACGATTTCCACCAGCAGCTGGGTGATGGCCAGATCCGGCGCGGAAAGCCAGACGAAGGTGAGGCAGGTGACGAGGCCCGAGACGCCGAGCATGACGAGCGCGGCGAGGCGATGATATTTCGCCTGCCAGGCCGCACCCATGGCCGCGATCATGCCGATCAGCCAGAGAATGGCGAAGATCGGATCGAAGGTCGTGACGCGCGGCAGCGACAGGGAGAATTCCGAAAGGAAGAGAGGCGAGAAACCGGCAAGAAGCGCCACGAGGATAAGAAGCCTCAGCTGCGGCTGCAGACGCCGCGTGCCGAGCGTGCTTTCCAGCCACCGCGCCCATTTCCAGGACACGGTGACGAGAATGCGCTCGAAGATGCGCTGTCCACGCAAATGCCGGAAGACCGGCGGGCCGTCGTCGCAGCGCGAGAAATAACCGCCGAGCAGGGCATAGATCGTAACCCCGCCGATCAGCGCCGCGATACTCATGATCAGCGGCAGGTTAAAACCGTGCCAGATCGACAGGCTGTAGACCGGCGTTTGCGCGCCGAGAACCGAAAGCACGGCCGAATGCAGGAACGGGCCGATGGAGAGGCTCGGAACGATACCGACGATCAGGCAGGCAAAGACGAGGAATTCGATGGGGAAACGCATCCAGCGCGGCGGCTCGTGCGGATGCGGGTTCGGCAGATCGACGGGCTTGGGGCCGAAGAAGACCGTATGGATGAAGCGCAGCGAATAGGCGACGGCGCAGGCGCCCGACAGCGTCGCGACATAGGGCAGGGCCCGGTCCAGCAGCGAGTCGGCATGGGTTTCGACGGCCTCGGCAAAGAACATTTCCTTGGAGAGGAAGCCGTTGAACAGCGGCACGCCGGCCATTGCCGCACTTGCCGCCATGGCGAGCGTCGCGGTTGCGGGCATATAGGTATAAAGCCCGCTTAAGCGCCGCATGTCGCGGGTGCCGGTTTCATGGTCGATGATGCCGGCCGCCATGAAGAGCGAGGCCTTGAAGGTGGCGTGGTTGACCATGTGGAAGATGGCCGCCACTGCCGCAAGCGGGCTGCCGAGGCTGAGCAGCGTGGTGATGAGGCCGAGATGGCTTATGGTGGAATAGGCCAGCAACCCCTTCAGATCCTGCTGGAACATGGCGAAATAAGCGCCGAGCAGCAGGGTTATGATGCCGGCCGCGCCCACGAGCCAGAACCATTCCGGCGTGCCCGCCAGCACCGGCCAGAACCGTGCAAGCAGGAAAACCCCGGCCTTCACCATGGTGGCTGAATGCAGATAGGCGGAAACAGGTGTGGGCGCCGCCATGGCGTTGGGCAGCCAGAAATGGAACGGAAACTGCGCGCTCTTGGTCAGCGCGCCGCCGAGGATGAGGATGAGCGCGGGCACATAGAGGGAATGGGCGCGGATAGCCGCACCGGCCTCGATGATCTTGTCGAGATCATAGCTTCCCGCCATATGGCCGAGGATCAGCAGGCCCGCCAGCAGGCTGAAGCCGCCGATGCCGGTCACGGTCAGCGCCATGCGTGCGCCGTCGCGCGCACCCGCGTTCTGATGCCAGTAGCCGATCAGCAGGAACGAAAAGATGCTGGTCATTTCCCAGAAGATCGACAGCAGGATGACGTTGCCGGAGAGCACCACGCCAAGCATTGAGCCCATGAAGGCGAGCAGGAAGGCGAAGAAACGGGGAATCGGGTCTTCGGCCGACATATAATAACGCGCGTAGAGCACCACCAGCAGACCGATGCCGGTAATGAGCATCGTGAAAATCCAGGCAAATCCGTCCAGCCGCAGGGTAAAGTTCAGGCCGAGTTGAGGCAGCCATTCCACATCATACTTGAGAACCGCGCCGCCGCTGACGCTCGTATAAAGAAAAATGCTGCTGACAAGGCCGAAAAGGGCGACTGCGCCCGCAACGGAGGCGGGACCGGCGGCCGCACCCTCGCGCGGCATGAAGGCCGTCAGAAGCGCGCCAACGAAGGGCAATGCGACAATGAATGGAAGAATGGTTGCAAGTGTCATATGCGGCGGCGGTTTTCTCTCTGGAATGGGAGCCTACGGCGGGTTTCCGACGACTCCGATCCCTCAAGGTTCGCAATGAACCGAATGATGAGGACCGCCGGAATGACTAATACATAATATGCGGAGGCGCGCGTGGAACCACGCTGGCAAAGTCTCGGAAAGCTTGTGGCACGATGGCAACAGCAACGAACGAGACGTCCGCATTATCCCTGAGGCTTGGCGTGGGTGAGGCAAACGCGTCCAGGCGAAGGCCTGAACCGGCATCGCCGGTCCTGCAGCCGAAATCATTGCCGCTATCGCAATCCTTTTGGCGAAGAGAAAGGGAACGGCCAGGATCGACGCTCTGCAATCGTTCGAGACGGCTGGTTTTGGAAAGGGGCTTGACGCCGGCCGGCGCCTGAAAGCCGATCATGACCAGCAGGCTCGCGACCACGAGACCGATCAACACTTGCGGATGGCGCCTTGAACTGCGGCTTTTCTCCATCCATGGCAAGTTGGCATCTCCTTGATCGTAAAGGTCTCTTTAAAGCATCACCGTTGAGCGAATATCCTGTTGATTTGTTTTAGGGGAAGCCGGACATGCTTGTCCAGCGCGCATGCGGGAAAAACCGCCCGCAGCGTCCGATTCCTTTTCGTTTTTGCCCGTTTGCGGCAAAGTGAGGGCGGCATTGGCTAAAAGCTTTTACAAATTTTACCGTTTGACGCCGACGCCTGTGTTTCTTAACTTTCAAGCAAGGAATTAACCATAAAGATTGATGGTATTTCCACGGCGGAATGGGGTTCTCTCCCCTTCCAGGCATGACGCCGCACTGCCGTACCGGTGCCGATCCGGTATTTTCGTTTCTTGGTTCAAGAAGGTCTGGCAGGCGTCGATGCCGCATCGTCCGCGATGGGTATGTTCGTTCAAAAATCCCCTTAGGGTGCTGGCGTTCTGAACCTTGGCCAATTTGGCCGGGTTTTACCGGCCGTCATGTTGTTGGGGACGTCGGTTGGGGCAGGATTTGCCATCAGATCAAGCGCGCAGATCGGCAGGCGGAAGCCTGGCGGGACGGTTGCGTTTTGCCGGCCTCGACGAGACGCAATCCGATTTCCTGCGCAATTATCGCAGCATGCTGGAGCCTTACGTCAAGGCCGGCCTTCGGGACGTGATGACCCGTTTTCAGTCCATGCCGGACTGTTCTCCGTCTTTCGAAAGCGAAAACCAGCTCGACCGGCTGCACGATCTGCAATCCTCGCATTGGAGCGTTCTGACCGATGCGCGTTTCGACGCGCTCTATGCCGAGCGGGTGAAGGTTCTTTCCGACAATGCCAGCCGCATGGGGCTCGATCCGCGCTGGCAGATCGCCAGCCACGCGGTGGTTCTGGAACATCTCGTCGGCGGGCTGGTGGCCGAACACGCGCCGCGCTCCATCCTGCCCGGCAACCGCAAGAAAACCCGTGAACTGGCGGAAGCCGTCAAGAATGTCGTCCGTCTGGTGATGGTCGATACCGAAATCGCTGTCTCGCTGCGCTTCAACGAATTGCGCCTGCGCCATGGCCGCGAACTGGCGGAACAGCGCGACAATGACCGCTCCGAAGCGGCGAAGTTGCTGGGCACAGCGCTGACGGCCTTTGCCGCAGGCGATTTGCAGGCCCGCATCGACGGAGAAGTGCCGGAAGCCTATCGCGATGTTGCGGCTTCCTTCAATACGGCCCTGGAAACGATTGGCGCATCGCTGATCGCGGCGCAAAACAGCATCGGCGAGGCCGAGGCGCTCGGCGCGCGCTTTGCCGATATGGGCCGCTCCATGGCCGAGCGCTCCCGCCAGCAGGCCGAAGCCCTTGCCGAAACCTCACGCGCCATCCAGACGATGATCGGGAACGTTGCGGAAAACGGCGCGCGCATATCGGCTACGGAAACGGCTGTTTCCCGCGCCCGCGAGGCGGCGGTCGAAAGCGGCAAGGCTATCGGCGAGGCGATTGACGCCATGTCGGACATCGAACAATCCGCCGAACAGATCGGCAGGATCATCGGCACGATTGACGAGATTGCTTTTCAGACCAACCTTCTCGCCCTCAATGCCGGCATCGAGGCGGCGCGCGCGGGTGAAAGCGGACGTGGTTTCGCTGTCGTCGCCCAGGAGGTGCGGGCGCTCGCCCAGCGTTCCGCCGACGCTGCAAGGGAGATCAAAAGCCTTGTCGGCACCACCAAGACGCAGGTTGAGGGCGGCGTGCGCATGGTCAACCGCACGCAGGACGCAATCGGCGGTGTCGTCCGGCAGGTCTCTGGCATCAACGAGATGATCGCGGAAGTCTCCCGGCATACGGCCGAGCAGGCCGGCGAACTGCAATCGGTTGCCGCCGATATTGGCGAGCAGCAAAGGCAGGCCGGCCGGAACGCCGTCGATATCAGCGCGAGCGCTTCCGAGGCCGACGCGCTTCAAACCGTTATTCTGGAACTCGGCCGCACCATCCGCGAATTCCGCATCGCCCGTCAGGGGCAGGCGAGAGCGGCGTCCGGTGCGGACCGGCAGGACACTTCATTTATGGCCCGTGCGGATAATCGCACGGATTACGGCCAGGATTACCAACAATTCAGACGTCAGGGAGTCATGTAATGGCAGCCAGAAAAGCAGCTGAGGCGACGCTGAAACTGTCACCGGTGCTGGATCTCAACGAAGCATCGGCCCTGCACGGCAAGCTGATGACGTTGAGGGGAGCACCTTTGTCGGTAGATGCGTCCGAGGTGGAGCGTATCGGTGCGCTTTGCGCCCAGGTCCTCATGGCCGGCGCGAAATCCTGGGAAGAGGATGGCAAGCCCTTCGGTTTTGCCAGGGTGTCCGATGCATTCGACAAGACGATGAAACTGATAGGCGTCGATATTGACCATTTGCTCCCCAAGGAGATGCAAAAGTGAAGAAAAAAGTTCTTACCGTGGATGATTCCCGGACGATCAGGAACATGCTCCTGGTCACGCTCAACAATGCCGGTTTCGAAACCATTCAGGCTGAAGACGGCATCGAGGGCCTCGAAGTGCTCGAGCAGAGCAACCCCGATGTTATCGTGACGGACATCAACATGCCCCGTCTCGATGGTTTCGGCTTCATCGAGGGTGTACGGCGCAACGAAAAGTATCGTGCGATCCCGATCCTCGTCCTGACGACCGAAAGCGACGCAGAGAAGAAGAACCGCGCCCGTCAGGCCGGTGCGACGGGCTGGATCGTCAAGCCGTTCGACCCTGCGAAACTCATCGATGCCATTGAACGCGTAACCGCCTGATACGGGACATTTCACGATGGATATGAACGAAATCAAGGAAATCTTTTTCCAGGAATGCGAGGAGCAGCTCGCGGAACTGGAATCGGGGCTTCTTAAATTGAATGACGGCGACCGCGATCCGGAAACCGTCAACGCCGTTTTCCGTGCCGTTCATTCCATCAAGGGCGGGGCGGGTGCCTTCGGTCTCGATGATCTCGTGGCCTTCGCCCACGTTTTTGAAACGACCCTCGACTGCGTCCGCTCCAACAAGCTGGAGCCGACCCAGGATGTTCTGAAAGTCATGCTGCGCTCCGCCGACGTGCTGGCGGACCTGACCAATGCGGCAAGAGACGGCGGCAGCGTCGATGAAAGCCGCACCCGCGGCCTCGTCAAGGAGCTGGAAGCGCTGGCAAACGGCGAAACCGTGCAGGTTTCCGCGCCTGTGGCAGCGCCTGCCGCCGTCAAGGCGCCGCAACCCGTCGCCCCCAAGCCGACGGATGAGAGCGGCTTCGAGCCGATCCCGTTCTCCTTCACGGACTTTGCCGACGAAACCACGCCGTTGATGGAAGCTCCGTCCTTCCAGATCACCTTCAAGCCGCATGCGTCGCTTTATTCGAAAGGCAACGAGGCAGCTCTTCTCCTGCGCGATCTTTCGCGCATCGGCGAAATGAGCATCAATTGCGACATGTCGGAGCTGCCTTCGCTCGACAAGCTCGATCCCGAAGCATCCTATCTTTCCTGGACGGTTTCGATTGCGACCGACAAGGGCGAAGAGGGCATCCGCAGCGTCTTCGAATTTGCCGAATGGGATTGCGATCTCGAAATCGTGCCGGTTGTTTCGGATGCCGCAGACGACGCGGAAGAGCTTCCGATGATCCCGGTGCCGTTCGATCTTTCGGCCCTCGATAGCGGACCGGAAGAGCAGCCCGCTGTTGAAACCGCCACGGCTGAAGCGTCTTACGTTGCAGCAGCCGTCGAAACGGCCGTTGCGACGACGCAGATCGCCCAGAGCGTCAATGCGGCAATCGAAAAGCGTGAAGCGGCGGCAGCGCCTGCCGCAGCCCAGGCGAATGCCAATGCGGCGGCCAATGCCAGCGCCGGCCAGACCATCCGCGTCGACCTCGACCGCGTCGACCGCCTGATCAACCTCGTCGGCGAACTCGTCATCAATCAGGCGATGCTCTCGCAGAGCGTCATCGAAAACGATGCGAGCGGCACGTCTGCCGTCAATATGGGCCTCGACGAGCTGCAGCAGCTGACGCGCGAAATCCAGGATAGCGTCATGGCCATCCGCGCGCAGCCGGTGAAGCCGGTGTTCCAGCGCATGTCCCGTATCGTCCGCGAAGTCGCCGACATGATCGGCAAGCAGATCCGCCTCGTCACCGAAGGTGAGAACACGGAAGTCGACAAGACGGTCATCGACAAGCTGGCCGAACCCCTGACGCATATGATCCGCAATGCCGTCGACCACGGCATCGAAACGCCGGAAAAACGCGAAGCGGCGGGCAAGAACCCGGAAGGCACCATCAAGCTTTCGGCCAAGCACCGTTCGGGCCGCATCCTGATCGAGCTTCAGGACGATGGCGCCGGCATCAACCGCGAGCGCGTTCGCCAGAAGGCAATCGACAACGATCTCATCGCCGCCGATGCGAACCTGACGGATGAAGAGATCGACAATCTGATCTTCGCGCCGGGTTTCTCCACCGCTGACAAGATTTCCGACATTTCCGGCCGCGGCGTTGGCATGGATGTGGTCAAACGCTCCATTCAGGCGCTTGGCGGCCGTATCAGCATCTCCTCGCGCCCCGGCCATGGCTCGACCTTCACCATGAGCCTTCCGCTGACGCTCGCCGTTCTGGACGGCATGGTGGTAACGGTCGCCGGCCAGACGCTGGTGGTGCCGCTGACGGCAATCGTCGAAACCCTGCAACCGGAAGCGAAGAACATTCATTCCTTCGGCGCGAACCAGCGGCTGATCTCCATCCGCAACTCCTTCTGCCCTCTGGTCGATGTCGGTCGCGTGCTGAACTTCCGCCCGACCCAGGCCGATCCGGTCGAAGGTGTCGCCCTTCTGGTGGAATCGGAAGGCGGCGGCCAGCGCGCCCTGATGGTCGACGCGATCCAGGGCCAGCGCCAGGTCGTCATCAAGTCGTTGGAAGCCAACTATACCCATGTTCCGGGCATTGCCGCCGCCACCATTCTCGGTGACGGACGTGTCGCGCTCATCCTGGATGTCGATGCCATCGTCAGCGCCTCGCGCGGACAGCCCCTGAAGCAGGAAATGTCGCTTGCGGCGACGGGTTGAGAGCGGATCGTTCATGGCAGCACTTAATTTCAGCGATCAGCGCCAGTCTCCCGACGAGGTTCTTGCCAGCGGCGAATACCCGTTGACGAGACGCGACCTGTCGGAAATCGCGGCGATGATCTATGCCGATGCGGGCATCTATCTCAACGACACCAAGGCGTCGCTGGTCTATTCCCGCCTGTCGAAGCATATCCGCAATCTCGGCCTGTCGGGTTTTCGCGAATATTGTTCATTGGTGTCCTCGCCGGATGGCGCGCAGGCGCGGCGCGAAATGCTGTCGCACCTGACGACGAATTTCACCCGCTTCTTCCGCGAGAACCACCATTTCGAACATCTGCGTGACGAAGTCCTGCCGGGCCTCATCGCCCGGGCGAAGAGCGGCGGACGTGTCCGCATCTGGTCGGCCGCCTGTTCCGACGGGCAGGAACCCTATTCGATCGCGCTGACCGTGCTTGCCATGTTCCCGAATGCGGCGGATTACGATTTCAAAATCCTGGCGACGGATATCGACCCCAAGATTTTGGCGCAGGCCCGGGCAGGGGTCTATGACGACAATGCGCTCGAAACCGTATCTCCCGCCATGCGCAAGCAATGGTTCACGGAAGTCGATGCCGGCGGTCGCCGCAAGTTCCGTATCGACGACAAGGTCAGGCGCCTCATCACCTTCAACGAATTGAACCTGATGACGCAATGGCCCTTCAAAGGCAATTTCGACGTCATTTTCTGCCGCAACGTCGTCATCTATTTCGACGAGCCGACGCAGATGCGCATCTGGTCGCGTTTTGCCGGGCTGCTGCCGGAAGGCGGTCATCTTTATATCGGGCATTCCGAACGCGTTTCCGGTGACGCCAAGAACCTGTTCGACAATACGGGCATCACCACCTACCGCTTCACTGGCCACGCTTCGGGGAGGAAGGCATGAGCGCACTCGCACGGGTACTCGTCGTTGATGATAGCCCCACCATGCGCGGCCTGATTTCGGCTGTCCTCAAGGCCGATCCGGAAGTCGAAGTGGTCGGACAGGCCGGCAACGCCATGGAAGCGAGGGCCGCCATCAAGCAGCTCAACCCCGATGTCGTGACGCTCGACATCGAGATGCCGGAAATGAACGGGCTGGAATTTCTCGAAAAGATCATGCGCCTGCGGCCCATGCCGGTCATCATGGTCTCGTCGCTGACCCATCGCGGCGCGGATGCTTCGCTGGCCGCGCTTGAAATCGGCGCCTTCGACTGTGTCGGCAAGCCGGCGCCGGGCGATGCGCGCCCCTTCGGCGATCTGGCCGACAAGGTGAAGGCCGCCGCCCGCTCGCAACACGCCGCCTACCGCGCGGCGCGCCCGGAAGCCGCAGCCGCGCCGCAGCCGGTCCCGGTCAGTGAATATCGGGCTGGGCGCAAGGTTGTGGCCATCGGTTCCTCCACGGGCGGTGTCGAAGCGCTGATCGCCGTGCTGCAGAAATTCCCGGCCAATTGCCCGCCGACCGTCATCACCCAGCACATGCCGCCGACCTTCACCAAGAGTTTTGCCGAACGGCTGAACCGTATCTGCGCGCCCGTGGTGGAAGAGGCGACGGACGGTGCACGTCTTCAGACCGGCAAGATCTATCTTGCGCCGGGCGGCGAGCGCCATTTGCAGATCGCCAACCGGTCCGCACCCTGCTGCCGGCTCCTCGAACGCGATCCCGTCAACGGCCACCGACCCTCCGTCGATGTGCTGTTCGATTCGGTGGCCGAGCTTGCCGGCCGTAACGCCGTCGGCGTCATTTTGACCGGCATGGGCCGCGATGGCGCAGCCGGGCTGTTGAAGATGCGTCATGCCGGCGCGCGCACCGTCGGTCAGAACGAAAAAACATGTGTCGTCTACGGCATGCCCCGCGTGGCCTATGAACTTGGCGCCGTGGAACAGCAACTCCCGCTGGCCTCCATCGGCGAAGAAATCCTGAAACTAACCACTGCCCGTAAAGAAGGTGCTGACTAATGTCTCTCGCAGAAAAGATCAAAGTTCTGATCGTCGACGATCAGGTGACCAGCCGGCTGCTCCTCAGCGATGCGCTGACACAGCTCGGCTTCAAGCAGATCACCGCCGCCGGTGACGGCGAGCAGGGAATGAAGATCATGGAGCAGCAGCCCCATCATCTCGTCATTTCCGATTTCAACATGCCGAAGATGGACGGTCTCGGTTTCCTGCACGCCGTCAGGGCCAACCCGACGACCAAGAAGGCCGCCTTCATCATCCTCACCGCGCAGGGCGACCGCGCGCTGGTGCAGAAGGCAGCCCAGCTCGGCGCCAACAACGTGCTGGCCAAGCCCTTCACGATCGACAAGATGCGCGCTGCCATCGAGGCGGTTTTCGGATCGCTGAAATGATTGAAGCTGCGGCCAAGCGCGTACATATCATTCAGGGCGAGTATAAGGTCGTCAGCGATCCCGATGTGGTGCTGACGACGATACTCGGTTCGTGCGTGGCCGCCTGTCTGAGAGACCCTGTTGCCGGCTTAGGGGGCATGAATCACTTCCTGCTGCCGGGAACGGGAAATGTGACCGGCGGAGATGCCACGCGTTACGGCGTACATCTCATGGAGCTCCTGATCAACGGCCTCCTGAAGCAGGGGGCGCGGCGCGACCGGCTGGAGGCCAAGGTTTTCGGCGGCGCAAAGACGATCGCCAGCTTCTCCAATGTCGGCGAGCAGAATGCCATCTTCGCCATGCAGTTTCTGAAGGATGAAGGTATTCCGGTCTTAAGCTCCTCCACGGGCGGGGACCACGGCCGAAAGATCGAATTCTGGCCGGTCTCCGGGCGCGCGCGTCAGCATCCGCTCAGCGGTGCGGAAACCCAGAAGACGGTTGCCATGGAAACGCGTCCGGTGCCGGCCCCCAAGCCAGTCGCCAACGACATCGAATTTTTCTAGTCACGGAGTTTCCAATGCAGCTTGCAGAGCACACCGCCGCCACTCCGTTCGAAGAAGCCCTGCCGGACGTTCTGATGCGCGTGGTATCGGAACTGCACGACGTCGCCTATCTCATCGAGCGCATCGAGCCGCAATTGCTTGAAGTGACCAGTGGTCAATTGTCCAGTGAAGGCGTCAAGCTGTTGCAGGGCATCGACCTTGCCGTCCAGAAAACCCGCGGCCTTGCGGAATTCATCGATACCATCACCGGTTCCATCCCCGGAGACTGGATCGTGGATGTTTCCACCGCCCTAAGCCTGGTCAAGCTGGCCGAAATGCAGAAGGCGCTCGGCGCGGCCTTCCGCCATGGCCATTCCCAGCCGCTCGACAAGGCCTCGGGCGACTTCGACCTGTTCTAGAGTTATTTCCGTCAGCGTTGCCGTCCTTCGCGGAATGCGGAGAAAGGCAACGCTCGCGCAAGCTTCGCACCCTATTGTCACGACGGGGCCAAAAGGTCTCGGACTCTATGAATGACGGTGCGGAACAGAATGAATCTGTTAAATCAAATCCCTCAGGTCTTGAAGAATGTCGCGGCGCTGGGGCAGACACGGCTGCTGATGCTGGGCGGCGTGGGCGTTGTGTCCATGGCCATCATCCTTGCCGCAGCTCTTTACGTGAACCGTCCCGCTTACGAGACCCTCTATGTGGGACTTGAAAAAAGCGACCTTAACAAGATCAGCATTGCGCTTGCCGAATCGGGTCTGGACTTTCAGGTGGGGACCGATGGTTCCAGCCTTCAGGTTCCTGTCGGCCTCACCAGCAAGGCAAGATTGCTTCTGGCTGAGCGCGGCCTGCCCGACAGCGCCAATGCCGGTTATGAGCTTTTCGACAATGTCGGCTCTCTCGGCCTGACCTCCTTCATGCAGGAAGTGACGCGCGTTCGCGCCCTTGAGGGCGAGATCGGCCGCTCCATCCAGCAGATTGACGGCATTGCGGCCGCACGCGTCCATATCGTCATGCCTGACGTCGGCAATTTCCGCCGTGGCGAACAGAAGCCCACCGCATCGGTCATGATTCGCGCCAGTGCTTCGGCCGGCCGCAAGGCGTCCGCATCCATCCGCCACCTCGTCGCCTCGGCCGTTCCCGGCCTTGAAGTCGATGATGTGACCCTGCTTGATTCGACCGGCCAGCTTCTCGCTTCCGGCGACGATGTCACCAATGCCGCCATGAACCGCTCGCTGACGCTGGCGCAGAATGTGCAGCAGGAAATCGAAACCAATATCGACAAGGCGCTGGCGCCTTTCCTCGGCATGGACAATTTCCGCTCCAGCGTTACGGCGCAGCTGAATACCGACAGCCGTCAGATTCAGGAAACCGTCTACGATCCGGAATCGCGCGTCGAGCGCTCCGTGCGCACGGTAAAGGAAGACCAGAAGTCCCAGGAAACGCAGCCGGATACGGCCGCGACCGTGGAACAGAACGTACCGCAGGCAGCGCCCCAGGGCGGCGGCGGCGGTCCGCAGTCCTCCGACCAGTCGGCCAAGAAGGAAGAGCAGACCAATTACGAGATCAATTCCAAGACGGTAGCCACGGTCAAGAACGGCTACACTGTCGAGAAGATTTCGGTCGCGGTCGTCGTCAACAAGGGCCGGATCGCCAAGATGGTCGGCGAGCCCGCCGATCAGGCGAAGATTGACGCCTATCTTGCCGAAATGCAGAAGATCGTCACCTCGGCAGCGGGCATTTCCTCCGACCGTGGCGACATCGTCTCGCTGACGGCGATGGACTTCCTCGAAACGCAATTGCTGGATGAGGCCGCAACCGGCCCGGGCATCATGGAAGTGCTGAGCCGCAATTCCGCCGGCATCATCAACTCGCTCGCCTTTGTCGCGGTCGCCTTCCTTGTCGTCTGGCTCGGTGTACGCCCTCTGGTCCGCACGGTGACCGGCAACGGTGCCGCCGCAGGTCAGCTCAGCCAGGAGGCCGCTGGTCTCGAACTGCCGGATTTCTCTCCCGGCATGGATGCGGGCGCAGGCGGTCTCATGGAAGGCTTCGGGGCGGACTTCGGCTTCGACAGCACCGACGACCTTCTGGCAGGCGGCGATGGCGAGGGCACATTCAACCGCCGGGTTCGCGAAGGACCGGAACGCAGGCTCTCCCGCATGGTGGAAATCAGCGAGGAAAGAGCCGCCAAGATCCTGCGCAAATGGGCGGTGGAAAAAGCAGCATAATATCGAAAAGGCCGGTTTTACCCGGCCTTTTTCCCGTTTTTGGGCTTTTCGCTATGCTTGGCGGGCGAGCCGTGGCAATCTCGTTTCAGCACAGTGTTTACAAAAAATTCAGCAACGATACAGTTTGCTGGGAATTGGCTGAGAATGCCGTTTATGGATTGAACAGCTTTTCAGTATGTTTTTTTAGTAATAGACGAGCAGGGAAATACGTGGAAAGGCTGGTGTCAGGTAATGGCAAATCCCAGTCCGTTCCATAAAATGAAGTGATTCGGTCTCCGGGGGCTTGCCGTCCCATTTTGGTAAGCTTCTCGAATGGAATGATTCCATCCCGAGGTATAATCTCCCACTGGGAGCAAGAGGGCGTAGGCGATTGAAAGTCGATGTTGATATCCGCAGGCTGTCTGCCAAGCCTATGGAGGGCATGGGTAAGCCCTTGCCGCGCGATCAGCTTGCTAAAAACGTCGCAGCCACGGCTGCTGCCGGTAACGTTGCAGGCGCACTGGATCTGCTCGTAACCTACGCTGGCGCCTCGCATTATCTGCTGGCGCGGGATGATCTTCTCGAAGAAACCGGACTGAAATTCATCGTCACCTCCGACTGGCCTTTCGATCTGGTCCGCAGGCTTGGTGTCGAACTGGCCAACAGCCAGAACAGATCGAGCGAAATGGAGAAATGCCTTTCGCTTCTGCAGCCGCGGCTGCTCTTCCTTCCGGACGATGTTTCGGTTCCCTACGGCATAGACCGGCAATATTCGGCGCTGTCTTTCTGTGTGGGACGCATCCGGCTTTCGCTGCTGCTGCTGTTTCCCGAAGAAGCGGTGCCTTCGCCGGAAAGACTGCGCGAAATCGCCCTGCTGACGGGCTATTGCGTCAGCTTCGGCATTGCCAGCGAAGCAAAAACCGTGCGCGATATCGATCTCACGGAGCGCGAGCTCGAATGCCTGTTCTGGATCGCGGAAGGCAAGACGAGCGATGAAATTGCGATGATCCTTGGCATTTCGCGCAATACGATCAATAATTACATTACAAGCGTGATGCGTAAAACCGCGACGAAAACCCGCTCGGAGGCAATTGCCTACGCCGTGCGCAACAACCTCGTATAATGGTCGGACGGATGGTACAGACGAAAGACAATGAGGGTTCAGGTCAGACGGGCATGTTTTACCGCAGCCCTGTCGTGACGAGCCGGTCGGATCTTTTTCCGAAGCTCGTCGCCATGCAGAAGCTGGTCGGCGCGCGCAATTTCGTGGTGACGAAGGCTGCGGCTTCCGGTTTCCCCAACAAGAAGAAGCTGACCTGCGAGCTGGAAAACTGGGGCATGAATGCCGCAGAGCAGAGCGCGCAGTTCATCCGCGCCGTCGGCGACATTCTTCTCGATCACATCGAGACATCGCTCCTGCCGGTCATCTGGCGCAACAAGAATGCCGGCGGCTTTGCCGATCTTCCCGATGTGCCCGCACTTCTGCGCCGTATCGAGAACGACACATTGCCCTATGCGGGGCTCGCGCTCCCGGTGCGGCTTGGCACCATCGGCAACGGTTACATTGTCTTCTGCGGCACCAACCTCGTTCTCGACAATGAGGTCGTGATCGAACAGCACATCAAATGCTGCGAGATCATGGTGGACATGCTGGCGCTGGACGAGCGCAAGGTGGCGCCTTCCGAGGCGCTGAGCGAGAGGGAAATCGCCTGCCTGCAACTGGCGGGGGACGGCCGTATCAGTGAAGAAATCGCGGTCAAGCTCGGGCTTTCCGTGCACACCGTCAACGCCTATCTCGGTTCGGCGACGATCAAGCTCGATTCCGTCAACCGTATCCAGGCGATCGCCAAGGCCATCCGGCTCGGTTATATCCACTGATCGTGGACGGGGTTTCCCGTCCCTCACAAGCCGGCAGGCGCCGGCCCGGCTTGTGCCCCCCTAAAAGGCGCTATCGACGCTTCGCGTTTTTTTAACAGTTGCCTACTAGAACTTTTATAAGTTTGGCTTTGGGGAACTGTTTCATGCACAACCGGCTCTTTAAGTCCGTTGCCGGCAAGGTCGTCGCGTTGACGATCGGCCTGATCACGCTCAGCGTGGCGGCAGTTGGTTTTTCGACCTACATTCGCTTGAAGGACAACATCATCACCACCGCGCTGCGTGATACGCACAGCGCAATGCGCAGCATGGCGATCCTTTACGAACTGAAGGTCGGCGGCGTCGCCCTCGAAATGGTGGATGGGGACCTCAAAAGTGTGGGTCGCGCCAGCATCGGAACGATGCGCGACAATGATCTCGTCGACCGCACGGCAGCCGGTAACGGCGGTATTTCTACCGTGTTTGAAGCCAAGGGCGGCGAGTTCATTCGCATGACCACCAATCTGAAGAACGAAAAGGGCGAGAGAGCAGCCGGCACCAAGCTTGCTACCGATCATCCCGCTTTTGCGAAAGTCTCCAAGGGTGAGGCCTATTTTGGCACCGCCACGCTGTTCGGCACCAGCTACATGACCGGTTATATGCCGGTTACGAACAAGACCGGCGCAACGGTCGGCATCCTGTTCGTGGGCGTTCCCATGGATGTCTACGATGCGCAGATATACAGCCTGCGCGACATGATGCTGATCTGCGGCGCGCTCGCCATGCTTGGCGTCGGATTGCTCGCCTATTTCGTCATCAAGCGCACGCTTCAGCCGCTTGGCAAGCTGACCGATGCGGTGAAGTCCCTTTCGGACGGCAATCTCGACACGCCGATCCCCTACGCCACCAACACCAATGAATTCGGCAACATCGCCCGCGCGCTGGTGATTTTCCGCGAGAATGCGATCGAGAAACTGGCGATTGAAGGCAAAAGCGCCGAGGAACGCTCCGCAGCCGAATCCGAACGTCACCGCAACGATGCCGAGAAGCAGGAAATGGACAGCCAGATCGAATTTGCGGTCGGCGAGATTGCTTCCGGTCTCGGCAGGCTTTCGCGTGGCGATCTGAGTCGCACGATCGAGACGCCTTTCGCTGGTCGTCTTGATCGTCTGCGCACGGATTTCAACGAATCCCTTCTCAACCTGCGCGATGCGCTGGGGCAGATCCGCGAGCGCACGCTCATCATCCAGCATAGCGGCTTTGAAATCGAGCAGTCGTCAGTCGATCTGTCGAAGCGCACCGAAAATCAGGCCGCCTCGCTGGAAGAAACCGCCGCCGCCGTGGACGAAATCACGGTTACCGTCAGATCGTCGGCCGAGCGGGCGCGGGAGGCCAATGAGGCCGTGCGCATCACCAAGCAGAGCGCCGACAGTTCCGGTTCGGTCGTCAGCAACGCCGTCGACGCCATGGGCCGCATTGAAGACGCCTCGCGCAAGATCGAGCAGATCATCGAGGTCATCGACGACATCGCCTTCCAGACCAACCTCCTCGCCCTGAATGCGGGCATCGAGGCGGCGCGTGCGGGCGAGGCGGGCAAGGGTTTTGCCGTTGTGGCGCAGGAAGTGCGCGAGCTTGCCCAGCGCTCCGCCGACGCGGCTCGCGAGATAAAGCAGCTCATCAACCAGTCGACGCATGAGGTCAGTTCCGGCTCGAAGCTGGTACAGGAGGCGGGCACGGTCCTCTCCGCCATCAGCCAGCAGATCGTTACCGTCAGCCAGCATGTCGAAACCATCGCGACGGCGACCCAGGACCAGTCCTCCGCGCTTCATAACGTCAACAGCTCCGTCAACCAGATGGACCAGATGACGCAGCAGAATGCGGCGCTTGCCGAACAGTCGAGCGCGGCCAGCCGGGTGCTTTCCGGCGAGGTGGAAGCGCTGCTCGATCTGGTGCAGCGGTTCCAGATGGAACAGGGTTCGGCGACCGGCAGGGATCGCTACAATCAGGCGGCCTGATAGGTCTGTTTTTTTTGAAGGTCAAAACCGCTCCCGGATCGCAAGGTCCGGGAGTTTTTATTCGGCCGCTGCCCGCACCGTACTGGATATCTGGTTGATGTAGGCCCGCAACGCTGCCGGTTTGACCGGTTTGTGCTGAACCGAAATCCCGTATTTTTCAGCATCGCTGCGCACTTCCGGGCTGCGGTCCGCCGTCACCAGCAGGGCAGGGATCGTCTTGCCGTAAAATGTCCTGATGAGGCGGATGGCGCTGATGCCGTCGCCATCGTCCAGATGGTAATCGGCGACGATGACGTCGGGGGCTGAGGCCAAAGTGAGGAAGGGCTCCTCAAGCGTCGCCACGGAACCTGCGGGTAAAACCTCACAACCCCATCCCGTCAAGAGCAGCGTCATGCCCTCGAGGATTTTCGGCTCGTTGTCGATGCAGAGCACCCGGACGCCCTGAAGGCGGTCGCTGGCTGCGGGACTGATTGTTCCGCCATCAGCTTTGGCCGGTACGAGGCGATCCGCCTCGCGCGGCAGGTGGATGCGGAAGGTCGTGCCTTTTCCCGGGGTGGAAATCAGCTGTACCGGATGGTGCAGCATGCGCGACAGCCGGTCGACGATGGAAAGACCGAGCCCGAGGCCGGATGCTGTTCTTGCGCCCTCGTCCAATCGGGCGAATTCCTTGAAGACAGTGCGAAACTTGGATGAGGGAATGCCGATACCGGAATCCGTCACCTGAATGACCACTTCGCCGCCCCGGCGGCGCGCACCGACGACCACCTTGCCCTTCAGCGTGTATTTGATGGCGTTGGAAACGAGATTCTGTATCAGACGCCGCAGGAGATTGGGGTCGGAGCGGACCGTGAGCGAGGTTGGCATGACCACGAGGTCGAGGTTCTTTTCCTGCGCCATCGGCGCGAAATCGGTTTCGATGCGTTTCAGCAGCTCATTCAGCGGCACGGATGTCATGCGCGCCTTCATCGAGCCGGTGTCGAGACGGGAAATATCGAGAACCGCGCCGAGAATGGTTTCGACCGATTCCAGCGCCGAATCGATATTGTGGACGAGATCGCTTTCTCCCGATGTGCCAAGCCGTTCGACCAGCGAGGAGGAATAGAGGCGCGCGGCATTCAGGGGCTGAAGAATGTCATGACCGGCGGCGGCGAAGAACCGTGTCTTGCCGATATTCGCCTCATCGGCGGCAGCTCTGGCTTCCGCCAGTGCGCGGTTGACGCGGGTCAGTTCCACGGTGCGCTCCTCCACGCGCTGCTCCAGCGTTTCGTTTGCCTGTTTCAGCGCCTGATCGCTTGCGACGCGCTGGGTAATATCCGTGAAAGTGGCGACAATGCCCTTGTCCGGCATGGTGTTGGAGCGCACTTCGATGATGCGTTCACCGCCCCCGAGCACCAGCGAGAAAGGCAGGTCCATTGTCAGGAAACTGGTGATGAGCTCGCTCAAATCGCCTTCCGGCATATCGCCGCGTTCCTGCAGCATCGCAACGATGTCCGTAAGCGGCACGCCGACTTGGCCGAATTGCTCGGGCAAATCCAAGAGCGTGCGGAAGCGCCGGTTCCAGATGGTCAATTGCTGCGAACTGTCGAAAACCGCAATGCCCTGATCCATCTGGGCGAGCGCCGTTTGCAGCATGTCCTGATTATATTGCAGGGCTTCGCTTGCCTGATCGAGCAGCCATGCCGTGTCCGCGCTGGTATCTTCCGCCTTCTGAAGAATGATGGAAAGCACCAGGCGGGCGGAGGAGGAGCCGATGGCGCTGCCCAGCAACTGTTCGGAGAAATGGATCAGCGCCATGTCCGCCGGCTGGTCGTCATTGAGTTTCCTGCCCGCCGTCTTTTCATAGGTCGCGAGTGACCGCAGCATGCGCTCCTCGCCGAGATAGCGCGCTACCGCGCTTTTGAGGTCGCCGACACTGACACGGGTTTTCCAGCCGCGCGTCGCGAATTGCGATTTCGAGTGGCGCTTGACGAAGATGCCGGACTGGATGCGCTCCACCGGTCTCGGATTGCGCGAAAGCGAGCCGAGCACAAAGGCAAGGCTGTTGACGAGCAGGCTGAGAATGACCGCATTCACGAACGGGTCGGCTTCAGGCCCGTTGAACACCGTGCTGCCGGAAAACAGGAAGCCGAGAATATTCGCCGCGACCTCGGAATTATCCGGCCCGCCGAAGCTCGGCAGGAACAGCAGATAGGCCCAGACGAAAAAGCCGGAACTTAAGCCAGCGATTGCGCCGCGCGCATTGGCGCGCCGCCAGAACAACCCGCCGAACAAGGCAGGGGCCATCTGCGCAATGGCGGCGAATGCGAGAAGGCCGATGGAGGCGAGGCCCGTGGCGCTGTCGGCGGCGCGATAATAGCCATAGCCCAGAAGCAGCACCGCAAAGATTGCCGTCCTGCGGATGTTGAGCAGCGTCTTGGCGAAGTCGTCCCGGTGCGGAGAACGGTTCAGCAGCTTCTGCCGCAGGAAGATCGGCATGACGATGTCGTTGGAGATCATGATCGATAGCGCCACCGAGGCGACGATCACCATCGCGGTCGCCGCCGAAAATCCGCCGATGAAGGTGATCAGCGACACGACCGGCATTTGGTGATTGAGCGGCAATTGCAGCACGTAGAGATCGGCATCGCCATTGGCGCTGAGCGTCAGAATGCCGGCCAGCGCAATCGGCAGCACGAAGATGTTGATCGCGATGAGATAAAGCGGCAGCAGGAACCCAGCCATGCGCAGCTCTTGTGGTGTGCGGTTTTCAACCACGGTAACGTGGAACTGGCGCGGCAGCAGGATGATGGCGAAGCCGGAAAGCAGGGTCATCACGATCCAGCGGCTGACGGGCGTGTGATAGGATATGGCCCGCATGGCCTGTTCGTTATCGGAGGCGAGCTGCCATAGGTGCACGGGACCGTCGAAGAGCACGAACAGCACATAAAAGCCGACGGTGCACATGGCGACGAGCTTGACCAGCGATTCCATCGAGATCGCCAGAATGAGCCCGTCCTGATGTTCGGTGGCATCGGTGTGGCGGGTGCCGAACATGACGGCAAACCCCGCCATGACGATGGTGACGACCAGCGGCAGATCGAGGAAATAAAGATTGCCGCTGCCAATGCCGTAGTCGCCGGGATCGACCATCGTCGCCACCGAGCTGGAAACGGCTTTCAGTTGCAGAGCGATATAGGGAATGGCGCCGACGAGAGCGATGATGGCGACGATCATCGCCACGGTGGAGTTCTTGCCGTAACGGGCGGCGATGAAATCCGCAACGGAAGTCAGTTTTTCGGTTTTCGCCAGCTCAACGATGCGGCGGATGATCGGCATGCCGATGGTGAAGGCAAGGATGGGGCCGGTATAGATGCCGAGAAACTCCAGCCCCCTGTCTGCCGCAAGACCCACACCGCCGAAATAGGTCCAGGAGGTGCAATAGATCGCGAGGCTGAGCGCATAGACGAACGGACGCCCCTTGTTCGGAGCGTTTCTTTTGCGGCTCTTCCTGTCCCCATAGCTTGCAACCGCAAACAGCAGCAGGACATAAGCGAAGGCCGAACCGAATATGATCCACCCAGGAAGCACGCATCCTCCCCATGCAAGAATTCCCGAATATCAGCATAGGCGAATTCCGCGCCGTTGAGAATGAGCGCGGTCTGAGCATAAAGTTCAAGGTGAGCGTGCAAAAAAGCTAATAAATGCAATCCCGCGGATTCCAAATGAAGCCCGTACCCTATATGGTTCGACCCGTAGGGACAGTCACATAGCTTCAGCTCGCGAAGCAGGAGAGAGGGACAATCTGAATGCTTAACGAATTTAAAACCTTCATTGCCCGCGGCAATGTCATGGATCTGGCCGTGGGTGTTATTATCGGTGCAGCTTTCAGCAAGATCGTCGACTCCGTCGTCAACGATCTCATCATGCCGATTGTCGGCGCGATCTTCGGCGGGTTCGATTTTTCGAACTACTTCCTGCCGCTGAGCTCCAGCGTCAACGCCACGTCGCTCGCCGCCGCCCGCGATCAGGGCGCCGTCTTCGCCTACGGCAACTTTCTGACGGTTCTCATCAACTTCCTTATCCTGGCTTGGATCATTTTCCTGATGGTCAAGGGCGTCAACAAGCTTCGTGATTCCGTTGAGCGCAAGAAGGTCGAGGAAAAGCCGGAAGCAGCACCGCCGCCGGAAGACGTCAAGCTCCTCACCGAAATCCGCGATCTGCTGAAAACGCGTTGATTGTCGCCATCGTCCCCGGCCTGATGTGCCGGCCCCATGCGGCCGGCGATCTCCTGCCGGGGATGACCCATAAAGAAAATCCATGATCGCCTCACGGAATATCATGCACATGGCTGGTTCGATGCGATAAGAAGGCACCAAACGGAGTGTCTTTAATGTCCATTTTGAACAGTCTGAGTGCGCGCTCTCTGGCGGCTCCCGAGAGCGGCATTGTTGAAGTCGTGAATTATGCCCGGGGGCGGGACAATCTCCTGCCGCTATGGGTCGGTGAAGGCGATCTGCCGAGCCCGGACTTCATCAATCAGGCCGCCATCGATGGGCTGAACAATGGCGAAACCTTCTATACCTGGCAGCGCGGCATTCCCGAATTGCGCCAGGCGCTGAGCCGCTATTATCAACGTCATTTCGCAGCATCGCTGCCGCCGGAACATTTTTATGCGACCGGTTCCGGCATGCAGGCCATCGTGCTTGCCGTGCAGGCGTTGACCTCGCCCGGCGACGAAATGGTCTATCTGTCTCCGACATGGCCGAATATCGTGGCCGCCATCGGCGTGGCGGGTGCGAAGGCGGTTCCGGTCGGTATCGATTTCCGCGATGGCCGCTGGGATCTCGATATCAACAGGCTGGAAAGCGCGATCACCGGCAAGACGAAGGCACTTTTCATCAATACTCCCTCCAACCCGACCGGGTGGACGGCGACGCTCGACAATCTCCGCGACGTTCTGACGCTCGCACGCAAACACGATCTGTGGATCGTCGCCGACGAGATTTATGCGCTCTATCATTATTCCGGCAGCCGTGCGCCGTCCTTCCTCGACGTCATGGAGCCGGACGACAAGATCGTCTTCGCCAACTCCTTCTCGAAGAACTGGTCCATGACTGGCTGGCGCGTCGGCTGGCTTGTCGCCCCGCCGGCCATCGGTCAGGTGATCGAGAATCTCATTCAATATTCCACCTCAGGCGTGGCGCAATTCATGCAGCGCGGCGCGGTCGCCGCCCTCGATCACGGCGATGGTTTCGTCCGTGAGAATTACGAACGCGCTTTGACATCCCGCGACATTCTCTGCGATGCGCTCATCGCGACGAACCGTGTGGAAACCCTGAAGCCGGACGGCGCCCTTTACGCCTTCCTCAAGATTGACGGCGTGACGGACAGCCGGGCGACGGCGCTGGATATCGTCGACAAGACCGGGGTCGGTCTTGCGCCCGGCACGGCCTTTGGCCCGGGAGGCGAACTGTTCCTCCGCGCCTGCTTCCTGCGCAACCCCAGGCAGATAGAAGACGCGGCCGATCGGCTGGCCTCCTATATCCTCGGCAGGTAAGCGTCGGCTTTCCGTGCAATGGTTTCCCCTGCCGTGCCGGGATCGCGCTGCGGTAGGGAAATCGACAACAAAATCACAGCAAAGACCTAAAACTGCAACCCTACGGCGCAACCATCGACGTGGGGGATTTTCTGTGATATGCGCTCCTTGTTCCATTCATGAGAACATTTTCACTAATCGATAAAAAGCACTTCATTGCGCTAACCAATCGTAAGCCACCTTTTTAATGGGGCGAGGGATCGGCTGCGTATTCGCTGTGCAAGTAATCAATGATGAAGAATTATTGGCTTTGATGAGCTCAAGAAAAGCAAACAGGGAAGTAGTGTCATGGCTGTTCTGGTCACGGGTGGGGCCGGTTATATAGGAAGTCACATGGTGTGGGCTTTGCTCGATGCCGGGGAAGAGGTCGTTGTTGTCGACCGGCTTTCGACGGGGTCGCGCTGGGCAGTCGCGCCAGCGGCGCGTTTTTATCTGGGCGATGCGGCGGATCGCGCCCTGCTGGACCAGATTTTCGAAGAAAACCAGATCGAGACCATTTTCCACTTCGCAGGCTCTGTCAGCGTTCCTGAATCGATCAGCCAGCCGCTCGAATATTACGAAAACAATACGGGCACGACCCGCGCCCTCGTCGCTGCGGCGGTCGCCCATGGCATCCGCAATTTCATCTTCTCCTCGACAGCCGCCGTCTATGGAAACCAGCCCTTTGATGGCCCGGTTCCTGAAACCGCGATCCTCAGCCCGGAAAACCCCTACGGCCTGTCGAAACTCGCCTCTGAAATCATGCTGCGCGACGTCGTGCAGGCGCATGATTTCAACTATGTGGCGCTGCGTTATTTCAACGTCGCCGGAGCCGATCCGCAGGGCCGCGCCGGGCCTTCGCCCACGGGCGTGGCGAACCTCATCAAAGTCGCCTGCGAAACCGCAACCGGTCGCCGCGACCGGGTGGAAGTTTACGGAACGGATTACCCGACCGCCGATGGCACCGGTGTCCGCGACTATATTCACGTCAGCGACCTGATCGACGCCCATATGCTGGCCATGGCGCATCTGCGCGCCGGTGGCGGCACCCGCACACTCAATTGCGGTTATGGCGTCGGTTATTCGGTTCTGGATGTTCTGCAGGCCGTGCAGCGGGAATCGGAACGTGATTTCCCGATCATCCATTGTCCGCGCCGCGCGGGCGATATTGCGACCATGGTGGCGGATTCGTCGCGTATCCAGTCGGAACTGGGCTGGCGTCCCCGCTTCAACGATCTGGCGACAATCGTTCGCACCGCGCTTCAGTGGGAGGCCAAACGTCAGGCCCAGCAAAGCGACAGGATTCCGCCGGTGCGGCGCAAACTGGCTGCAATAGGCTGAGCGGCCTTCGCCTCACCGGACACGGTCTTTATTGACGGAGGGATAGAGCGCCGGCCGATCCTGTGGAGCGGCTGGGCTAAGCCAGCGATCCCTGTCAAAGAAGCTGCGTGTCAGCTTCAACCCCGGCGACTGTTCGTTTGCGAGCAAAATCACGTTCAGGCGATGCGGCGCCGTCGGCTCCGGTTTCATGGAAACCGAAATACCGAAATGTTGTGCCTGATAAGGCTGCATCCGGCGTGCAGGCTCAAGCATGTCCACCAGATCGGCCCAGCGTGTCTGTCCGATAATCATGGTGAGTGCTTCATCGAGCTTCGTCAGAACGGCCGCCCCGTCCGGTGTCTTGGGGGCAACGGCCTTCATCCGGATGGTGCGAATTTCTCCCGAGGCTTCCCCCCTGATTTCAAGAAAGAACGATGCCCGCTCGGCCGGGTCTGATGCGTTTCCTGCCGCAAAATCGGCCATACATTCGAAGCTGCGGATGTTGACCGGGCTGGCGTGCCAGCCCTGCGGGTTGGAGAAACCAGCGGCGGTAAAGCGGTCGCAAAGTTCCTTGCCGGAAACAACGAAATCGCGGGCAAAAGATGCTCTGTCGCCCACTTGCTCGAACTTCAGCAGATGTGGCGGCAGCGAGACTTTTTGGACGGCGAGTTTCTGCCGTTTGACAGGCTTCATCTTCGGCGGCGTGGCGGATTGTATGGCGGGCGCCAGATTGAGATAGGCCAGCAGGCTTTTGAGGTGCTTCTTGTCATTGGCCAGCAGCACCGTCGCGCCTATGGCAAGGCAAACGGCCAGCACCGCAAACAGCAGCGCGCCATGGCTCACTCTCTTCTGCAAGCCTGCGTCCATCGCAAGACCTTAAAGGGCTGGCGGAAAAAGGCGTCAGCCGGTTCTGATATGGTTTTTCGGGCTGTCGGCAACCCGGTGAATATGTGGTGTGAGCGGTGGCTCTGAAAATCTTATGCAATTCACCGCCGAAGTTTCCGGCGGTGTAGGTTCTCATTCGGCGTTATTCTTGCCGCCGTCCTGTCCGCCGGCGCTGCTTTCATCGTCCGCAACCGGAATGGCGTAGGAGCCGTTCAGCCAGCGCGCGAGATCGAGCGAGCGGCAGCGATCCGAGCAGAAAGGATAGTCTTCGCGCGTCGAGGCCCGCCCGCATTCAGGGCATGGCTGGGATTTGCGAAGCGGGGTGACGTTTCCAGCGCCTTCGGTGGGGGACTTTACCATGGCCTATCCTTCGAGCCAGCCCGAAGTCACCTCAAATCCTTCTCCGGAAAGAAGCGACATGGTTTCATAAAGCGGCAGGCCGACGACATTGGTATAGGAGCCGGTCAGTTTCTGCACGAAGGCGCCGGCGATGCCCTGGATACCATAGGCTCCCGCTTTGCCTCGCCACTGGCCCGACGCGATGTAAGCCTCGATCTCCCGCGTGGAGAGGCGCTTGAAGCGCACCTTGGTCTCCGCCACCTTCTGGCGGATCTTGCCGCCGGGGGTCACAAGGCAGATGCCGGTATAGACCCAATGGCTGCGCCCCGAGAGAAGATGCAGCGCCGCCGAGGCCTCTTCCGTATATTCGGCCTTGCCGACGATGCGGCGACCAACGGCGACCACCGTATCGGATCCCAGAACATATGCGTCTTTCCACGCCTGTTCGTTCTTCAGCGCCGCCTGCGCGGCTTCCGCCTTCTGCAATGACAGACGGCGGCAGAGCGTGCGCGGATGCTCGAGCTTGGCCGGCGTCTCGTCGATGTCCATCGGCATCAGACGTGCCGGTTCGATACCGATCTGATGCAGCAGCTCCAGACGCCGCGGCGAGCCGGATGCCAGAACGAGCTTTTGTTTTGAATTGGTCATTGCGCTGCCCGGGCGTCCGATGCGGAAGATGGATTACTTGAAGCGATAGGTGATGCGGCCCTTGGTCAGGTCGTAAGGCGTCATTTCGACCAGCACCTTGTCGCCCGCCAGAACGCGGATACGGTTCTTGCGCATGCGGCCCGCCGTGTGGGCGATGATTTCGTGGTCGTTCTCAAGCTTCACGCGGAATGTTGCGTTCGGCAGCAATTCGGTTACGATGCCCGGGAATTCAAGGACTTCTTCTTTTGTCATGTAAGGGTTTTCTTCCTGTTGATAGTGCCGGACGTGTCCTGTCCGGGAAAATTGCGCGGAAACTACACAATCCCGGCACATTTGTGAACCTCTAAAGCATCGGCTTGAAAATCAGTACCGCTTTTCCCGATGTGAGGGCAGTTTTCAGTCTTTTGAAAGCGTATCCGCCACCGGCTGCTGCCGCTTTGGCAGGCGTTCGGCAATAAGTTTTGCAAGATGATCCCGCACCTCGCGATAGGCGTCGAGTATCTGCTCCCGCGTCCCTGTAACGACCGTCGGATCCATCGTCGGCCAATAGACCACATCGAGAGAATTCGAGCGCGTCAGCTCCAGTGCGGCATGATGGGCTTCGGGTGTTAATGTAATGATCAGATCGAAAAAATCATCCTCGATCTCATCAAGAGTACGCGGTTTGTGTTTGCCGAGCGAAAAACCCTGCTCTTCCAGCACCGCATCCACGAAGGGATCGCGCTCGCCCGCCCTCACGCCGGCCGACTGTATGTATATGCCTGGCGCCACCAGCCGTTTGGCGATGACTTCCGCCATGGGAGAGCGGATGGAATTCATGCCGCACATGAAAAGAACCGATTTCGGCGCTCGTCCTTCATTCGGCGCTGCGGCAGGATCGCTCATCTCTAACCCCGCCAATAAAGGACGCAGACAAGGGTGAAGAGGCGGCGCGCCGTATCGAAATCCACCTTTATCTTGCCGGATAGCCGATCCATCAGGGTCTGCGAACCGTCATTGTGGATACCCCGCCGGCCCATATCGATCGCCTCGATCTGGCTTGGCGTCGAGGAGCGGATCGCCTCGTAATAGCTTTCGCAGATCAGAAAATAATCCTTGATGATGCGGCGGAACGGCGTCAGCGACAGGATGTGGGTGGAGACATCCTTGTCATCCTCGGTCTTGATCGCGAAGACCAGCTTGGCATCGACGAGCGATATATGCAGCCGGTAGGGCCCGCCCTCATGCCCGGCAGGCTCAAAGGTGTTTTCTTCGATCAGGTCGAAAATGGCAACGGCGCGTTCATGCTCCACATCAGGCGTGGACCGGCCGATGCTGTCGTCCAGTACCACATCGCAGAGCCGGAAATCGCCTGAAGCCATCGCTTAATTTTCCGGGTTGAGGCGGATGGAGACCGAGCGCGCATGCGCGTCCAGCCCTTCCGAATGGGCAAGGGTAATCGCCGCCGGCGCAAGCTGTCGCAACTGCTCCGGTCCAAGCCGCAGGATCGACGTGCGCTTGACGAAATCCAGCACCGAAAGGCCGGAGGAGAAGCGCGCCGAGCGTGCCGTCGGCAGAACGTGGTTGGAACCGCCGACATAATCGCCGATTACTTCGGGTGTATGACGCCCGACGAAGATTGCTCCCGCATTGCGGATGTTGGCCATCAAGGCGTCAGGGTCGTCGACGGCAAGCTCCAGATGCTCGGCTGCGATGCGGTTGGCAAGCGGAATGGCATCGTCGAGCTTTTCGACCAGAATGATCGCGCCGAAATCCGCCCAACTCGCTGCTGCCGTTTCGGAACGTGACAGGCGCTTCAGCTGCCGCTCGACGGCTGCCTCCACCGCCTTGCCCAGGTCGGCATTGTCGGTGATGAGAATGGATTGGGCGCCGCGATCATGCTCCGCCTGTGCCAGAAGATCGGCAGCCAGCCAGTCAGGGTCGTTATCCTTGTCGGCGATGACAAGCACTTCGGAAGGCCCGGCGATCATGTCGATGCCAACGGTGCCGAACACCTGCCGCTTGGCGGCCGCCACATAGGCATTGCCGGGGCCGACGATCTTGGCGACGGGCGCTATGGTCTCCGTGCCATAGGCAAGTGCGGCCACGGCCTGTGCACCACCGATACGGTAGATTTCCTCGACGCCCGCAATACGAGCGGCGGCGAGCACCGCCGGATTGACAGCGCCGCCATTGGCCGGCACGACCATGACGATACGCTCCACGCCGGCAACCTTGGCTGGCACGGCATTCATCAGCACGGAACTCGGATAGCTCGCCGTGCCGCCTGGCACATAAAGGCCGACAGCCTCGATAGCCGTCCAGCGCGAGCCGAGGCCCACGCCGATCTCGTCCTCGTATATATCATCCTTCGGCATCTGCCGCGCATGGTGTTTTTCGATACGCCGGGCTGCGAGTTCAAGCGCCTCGATGACGTTTCTATCGACCGCTGAGAACGCGGCGTCGATTTCATCCGCCGTCACCCGCATCGAAACCCTGGTAAAATCAATGCCGTCGAATTTCTGGGAATAATGGGCAAGGGCCGCATCGCCGCGATCGCGAACATCGTTGATGATGTCGCGAACGGTCGCGTTGACGTCTTCGGAAACTTCTCTTTTGGTTGTCAGGAATACAGCGAATTTCTGTTCGAAATCAGCCGATGCCCGCTCCAGCCAGATTGCCACGCCATTACCCTTTCATAGTCCCCGCGGGTGGACCCGCGAGGTGCACGAACTCGCCGCAGAAAAATTGCGGCTCTGGTATGTGGCATAAATCGAAACGGTGACGAAAGGCAACCGTTGCAATGGCGCGGTGTGCTTATTCGCTGTCTGGATGATGCGGTTTGGTGTTGGTTTCCCACGCGCCGCTCACATCGGTTAGCTGCGCCTCGATGCATTCCACATCGAGCGCGATGGTTCCGCCGCCGGAAAGCGTCAGTTCAACGGCACCATCCGGCCCTTCGCCATTCGGAGTAAAGCGCATTGCCAGAAGCGAAAGCACCTGTTCCCTGTCGGCCAAGTTAATGGACTGCGAACGGACGGCAGACACACGCTTCAGGAAAACCACGCTGCGGCAGCGCTCTGGCGGCAAATTCTTTTTGCTGGCGCTTTCCCAAACGAAACGGTTGGCCGAAAGGGTAAACTGCCCCTGCTTCGGCTCGAAGGCAACATCCTTCAGCTTGAAGACACTGTCCTGCATATGCGTCGAGATGACGGAGAGATCTTCAGTATCCAGCGCGAGCAATTTCAGGCCGCTCATCTTTTTCTTCCTTCTTTTGCGGTGCGGACCGCTATTTCCATGACTTACATTGGAAATAGGCGGTCCGGGCCCACTCTGCAACGGGTAGAAAACGGATGAGCGGCGAAGACAGGATCAATCGCTGACGCGTTCGACCAGCGCACCGCAGCGCGTGAGCTTTTCCTCAAGGCGTTCGAAGCCGCGATCGAGGTGGTAGACGCGCGAAACCATGGTCTCGCCTTCCGCCACGAGGCCGGCAATGACCAGCGATACGGAAGCGCGCAGATCGGTCGCCATGACAGGCGCGCCCTTCAGGCGGGAGACACCCTCGATGCGTGCCATCTGGCCGGAAAGCGAAATCTTCGCACCGAGTCGGGCGAGTTCCTGCACATGCATGAAGCGGTTTTCGAAGATGGTCTCGGTAATGTGCGAGACGCCCTGCGAACGGGTCATCAGCGCCATGAACTGCGCCTGCAGATCGGTGGGGAAGCCGGGGAAGGGCTCGGTGACGATATCGACCGGCTGGATGCCGTTGCCGTTGCGCACGACGCGCAGGCCGGTCTCCGTCTCACTGATCGTGGCGCCTGCAAGCTTGAGTGTGTCGAGCGCGTTGTCCAGCAACGATGCGCGCGTGCCTTCCAGCACCACGTCACCGCCGGTCATGGCCACTGCCATGGCATAGGTGCCGGTTTCGATACGATCAGGCAGAACGCGGTGGCGCGCGCCGGAAAGCGAGGTGACGCCTTCGATAGTGATGGTGGAGGTGCCGGCGCCTTCGATCTTCGCACCCATGGCGATCAGGCAGTGCGCGAGATCGACCACTTCCGGTTCGCGGGCGGCGTTGTGGATGACGGTGGTGCCGCGGGCAAGGCTTGCGGCCATCAACATCACATGTGTCGCACCCACGGAAACTTTCGGGAAGGTGTAGACAGCGCCGATCAGGCCGCCCTTGGGTGCGGTGGCGTTGATGTAGCCGCCGTCGATCTCCATCGTTGCACCCAGCGCCTCGAGACCCTCGATGAACAGGTCGACCGGGCGCGTGCCGATGGCGCAGCCGCCGGGCAGGGAAACGCGGGCGCGGCCTTCACGCGCCAGAAGCGGGCCGATGACCCAGAAGCTTGCGCGCATCTTGGAGACCAGCTCATAGGGCGCGGTCGTATCGACAATGGTGCGGCAGGTGAAATGCACGGTGCGGGAATAGGCTTCGCCCTGGCTCTCGCGGCGGCCATTGACGGAAATATCGACGCCATGATTGCCGAGAATGCGGATGAGCTGCTCCACGTCCGCCAGATGCGGCACGTTTTCGAGTGTTAGCGTATCGCTGGTCAGAAGCGATGCGATCATCAACGGCAGGGCGGCGTTTTTTGCGCCGGAGATGGGAATGATGCCGTTGAGCTTGTTGCCACCCGTAATTCTGATGCGATCCATGCGTCCCTACGGGCCTGTGCCCGCCTTTCTATCGTGCCTTGCGGAAAGGCCTGTCCTTAGACCAGTTTCCGCGGCGTTTCAATTTTATGCTGGTGAATTCTCTATGAGGATGATTCGTCCGTTTTTGCGGCAGGCAGGCCAATCGTCTCGTCTTCTTCGCCGGCGCGGCGCGCACGAACCTGCTGCTTACGCTTCAAAAGATTTTCGCGAAGCTTCTTGGCCGCCCGCGCCTTGCGCTCCGCCTCGCGCTGGCGCGCCTTTTCGCCGGGCCCTGCCTGCGGCTTGCCATCGGCCACCGGAGCGGATGCCTCTGCGGAAACCGCTGCCTTTGCCTGTTTGTCATGATGTTCGTCCATAGATTCAGCAATATCTGAAAAATGTATTTTTCAACAGGGGGCACGCTTTTTTGCCCCGCTTGATGAAGAATATCGTTTTGCGACTTGCGCTCGTCAAAAACCTATGGCAATAGGCCGCCACGCTTGACGCTGAAGCAAACGCTTCGGCACCGGACGCTGCTATAGCTCAGGGGTAGAGCACTCCCTTGGTAAGGGAGAGGCCGAGAGTTCAAATCTCTCTAGCAGCACCATTTCTCCCCAAAGTTTCAAATGTTTACGTGGTTGTTGAACCGATCGCCTGCGGCGGTTGATGCATATGCGCGCCGCGCAGTTAGCGGCAAATGGAAAACCGCGCCCCTTGCGAAGCGCGGTTTCCACATCCGAATATTCTGTTGCTGCCAGAGCGGGACGAAACCGCCCGTAGCCATCGGGCGCCGCTTACTGACGGAATAGCGACAGGATATTTTCGGAACTGGTATTGGCGATGGAAAGCGACTGGATGCCCAGCTGCTGCTGTGTCTGCAATGCCTTGAGGCGTGTTGATTCTTCGTTCATGTCCGCATCCACCAGGCGGCCGATGCCGCTATCGATGGAGTCGGTGAGCTTGGAGATGAAATCTTCCTGCAGACCGATGCGCATCTTGATCGAGCCGAGGGCGGAAGAGGCGCTGCTCAGCGATTGAAACGCGGTTTCGACATCGGTGAGAAGATTGCCGATCGTGTAGGTGGGGGGCGTTGCACTGTCGAAAAGTTTGAGATCGATGTCCCATACGGAAATGCCAGAGGCTGTTCCGACCTCGCCGATGATGCCCTTTGTCGTGTCAACCGTTGCAGGTGTGCCGGTCAGGCCAAAAATAACGTTGGCCGTTTCCGTCGCGGTCGTTGTGTCAACAAGGGTATAGTCGGTTTTCGTCACGCTGACCGAACCGCTGCCGTCGCGGACGAAGCCGGAAACGACGGTCTTGGCGCCGGTGCCCAGCAACCAGTTTTCGCCGCTGAAAGACGCGCCCTGCGCAATCGATTCCAGCTGCTTTTTCAGCTGGTCGATTTCTTCCTGGATCTTCGTCTTGTCGACACCCTCTTCGGTTGCCGCGACGATCTTCGATTTGATTTCCTTGACGACTTCGACGGCGCTTTCCATTGCGGAATAAGCGACATCGATCTTTGCTGCACCGAGACCCAGCGCATCCTGAACCGCGGAAAGGGCCATGTTGTCGGAGCGCATCGTTGTCGCGATCGACCAGTAGGCGGCATTGTCGGATGCGGTCTTGACCCGCAGGCCTGAAGATACCCTGGATTGTGTTTCTTCGAGCTGGCCGCTGATTGCACGCAGTGTCTGAAGCGCCGACATGGCGGCGGTGTTTGTCAGAATACTTGTCATAATTGCCCCTCTGAGCTGGCTAAATGGGAAGGGACATTCCGGGATCGCCGGAAACGACAACGCGGCGTGATGCCTGTTAACCTCTTTTTCGTCTTGGTTAATGAGTCGTTTCGATGGCTTGATTTAGCGGTGATTTGGTTAATGAAGTCTTAATCGGGAAATTTATGAATTTTGCAGTCAAACGCACAAACAAAAACCGCGCCTCTCGGCGCGGTTGATTTTTTTGCTTTCGGTCTTCGATTAACGGAAGAGCGACAGGATGCTTTCGGAGTTGCTGTTGGCGATCGAGAGAGCCTGAACGCCGAGCTGCTGCTGCGTCTGCAGGGCCTTGAGGCGGGTGGACTCTTCGTTCATGTCGGCGTCCACGAGGCGGCCGATGCCCTGTTCGACGGAGTCGGACAGCTTGGAAGCGAAGTCTTCCTGCAGGCCGATGCGCATGGAGAGCGAGCCGAGCTTGGCTGCGGCGCTCGTCATCGCCTTCAGGGAGTTTTCAACCAGCGTCAGGGCTTCGGCCATGTTGGTGGCGCGGTCTGCGGCTGCATACTGGGTGATGTCCAGTGTAAAGACGGACTGGGCGGCGACGGTCGTGAACGTTCCGGTCGTGCCGAGGATGCCGGAGGTGTCGGGAACGCCTGCAGCGTCGACGGAGCCGAAAAGAACGTTGCCGGTCGCCGTGTTGTCGAGGGCGTATTTCGTGGTCGTGACGCTAACGGCACCGCCGGTGGAGCGAACGAAGCCAGCAACGACCGACTTGTCGGGATCCGTGCCGGGTGTTGCCGCGCCGAGGGTCGAAGGTCCTACGAGCCAGTTTTCGCCGTAGAAGGATGCGCCCTGAGCGATCGATACCAGCTGGTTCTGCAGCTGATCGATTTCTTCCTGAACCTTGGTGCGGTCGACGCCTTCTTCAGTTGCCGTGACCAGCTTTGCCTTGATTTCCTTAACAACTTCGATTGCCGATTCCATGCCGGCAGAAGCGGTGTCTACCTTGGCGGCGCCGAGGCCGAGGGCGTCGGAAACCGAGGAAAGCGCCATGTTGTCGGAGCGCATGGTGGTCGCGATCGACCAGTAGGCAGCATTGTCAGCAGCTTCGCCAACGCGGAGGCCGGAGGAAACGCGTGCCTGGGTGGATTCCATGTTCTGGCCGATGGTGCGCAGAGTCTGGAGTGCAGACATTGCTGCGACATTGGTAATAATGCTCGTCATAGTAGTGTGCCCCTTGAATGGCTGATTAAAGAAGGGACATTCCGGTTTCACCGGGAACGGCGCACAGCATCATGCCTGCTAACTGGCTGATTTTTAACGTTAGCTCGCCGTTTCGATGAGCTTAGGTAACGCCAGTTTGGTTAATGAATTGATAAGCGGGAAAAGAAAATCCGAATTATGAAAATTCAAAATTACAACTCTCGCGCGTGCGCGCGCGTATCCCGAAATATTTAAAAAAAAGATAAGGCCGCATCCTTATTCGGGATGCGGCCTGTCTGGTGCATTCGGTTCGATTCAGCCTATCGAACCTTTATGCTTTCTGCCCGGATATGCATTTGGTCAGCCCCCGAATGCATGTGGGAAGAAAATGGGTCCCCCAGCCCCGAAAGGCTATGAGAAGCTCAGCTCTTAGCGGAAGAGCGACAGGATGTTCTGCGAGTCGCTGTTGGCGATCGACAGAGCCTGAATTGCCAACTGCTGCTGCGTCTGCAGAGCCTTCAGCTTGGTGGACTCTTCGTTCATGTCGGCGTCGACGAGGCGGCCAACACCCTTTTCGATGGAGTCGGACAGCTTGTCAGCGAAGTCGGTCTGCAGGTCGATACGTGCAGACAGCGAGCCGAGCTTGGCGCCGGCGCTGGTCATCTTCGTCAGGGCCGTTTCAACGGAGTAAAGAGCGTTGTCCAGGTCATCGGTGCCGACGTTCATGTCGAGAACGGAAATCTGGGTGTAGGTCTTCGCGCCGACGGTGGTGGTTGCGCCGGTAGCGTTCAGGATACCGGAGTTTGCGTCGATCGTGCCCGGCGTAGCTTCGGTGTAAAGCATGGAGGTTGCGTCGAGAGCATAGTCCGTCGTCTTGACGCTGACGTTGCCGTTGTCGTCACGAACGAAGCCGGATACGACAGTCTTGGTAGCGTTCGCGGTGGAAACAAGCCAGTTTTCGCCGTTGAAGGAAGCGCTCGTGCCGATCGACTTCAGCTGGTCGAGGAGCTGCGTGACTTCTTCCTGAACCTTGGTTTTGTCGACGCCTTCTTCCTTAGCGGCAACGACCTTGGCCTTGATCTGGGTGACAACATCGATAGCGGCTTCCATACCGGCAGATGCGGTGTCAACCTTGGCAGCGCCCATGCCCAGTGCGTCGGAGACTGCGCCGAGAGCCTTGTTGTCGGAACGCATGGTGGTCGCGATCGACCAGTAAGCAGCGTTGTCCGAAGCCGAACCAACCTTCAGGCCGGAAGAAATGCGGTCCTGCGTGGTCGACAGGTCGGAAGCGATGGAACGCAGGGTCGAGAGAGCGGCCATTGCGTTGGTGTTGGTGAGAATGCTTGCCATAATAAATGTGTCCCTTGTTTTTACGAGATACTGGAGTGGGGACATACCGGGCTTGGTATTACCGGTCGCAACGTTTCGGCTTCATGCCACTCGGTTCGGAAATGCTTAGTTTCAGAAACCAAACCCGCTGCGTGTAGAAAGAAACTCGCAGCGAAAAATTGCCCAATTATTAATTTGAGGGCCAAGAAATATTGGAAAATACTTATGGTTACTTTTTGATTTAGTTAAATGGTAATTTTTTTATTGAAAAAGATAGTTACCAAGTCGCCAGAAAAACTGGTAACCAAAGCGTAAAAACGCGCAAAACCCGCGTAGCTGGCCACGCGGGGTTAAAAAACAGGGTTAACGGGTGTCAATCAGGCACAGACGCCGTCAGTTGAACGATCTGACGAGACTGCCGACCAGTAGGTTCCAGCCGTCGATCAGCACGAAGAACAGGATTTTGAACGGCAGCGAAATCGAGGTCGGCGGCAGCATCATCATACCCATTGCCATGGTGATGGTTGCGACGATCAGATCGATGACCAGAAACGGCAGGATGATCAGGAAACCGATCTCGAAACCGCGCCGGATTTCCGACAGCATGAAGGCCGGCACGAGCACACGGTAATCGACGACATTGTCGGTCATCACTTCCTGGCCGCGCTCGCGGGCGATGTCCACGAAAAGCTTCAGATCCTTGTCACGCGTATTGGCGTTCATGAAGGTGCGGAAGGGCTCGGCGATGCGCTGCACGGCCTGCTGTTCGTTTATCTGGTTCTGCAGAAGCGGCTGCACGCCGTCGGTCCAGGCTTTGTCGAAGGTCGGCGACATGACGTAGAAGGTCATGAACATCGCCATCGACAGCAGGATCATGTTGGACGGGGTCGAAGCCAGTCCCATGCCGGATCTGAGGATAGAAAAGGCGATCACGAAGCGCGGAAAGCTCGTGACCATGATCAGGATGCCCGGCGCGACCGAGAGAACCGTCAGCAGGCCGAAGGTGCGGATGATCCATGCCGCGACGGAGCCGTCTATCTGCGTGTTGAACAGATCGGACGGAAATTGCTGGGCACTGGCAAGACCCGGCAAGGCAAGGAGGACGGCGATGGTTACAAGAAATCGAATCATTCGATGACAAAGGTCCGGAACATGACCTTGGATACGCGCCCTTGAGAGCGCAGGTCAACTCGTTCCTGAATGTCATCCTTAAGATATTGAAAGCCGCGCGGCCCTTCCAGCTGCTGAAGGGAAACGGTGCGGACATAGGCCATGATGTCCTGGTGAATATCTTCCGCCAGACCCACCTCGACCGGCCCCTTGAACATCAGCGCCACTTCCAGCCGCACCCAGTTCGTCGAGGGATAGGCGAGGTTGGTGGTAATGGGATCGAGCTGGACGATGCCGTTCGCCTCGGCCGAGATTTTCTCGATACCCTCTTCCTTTTTTTCACCGTGTCCGCCGGCGGCAGCCGGGGCATGCGCCTCCGCGCCGGCGATCTTCGGCGCGATCATACCGCCCACCAGCCAGCCGCCGCCCGCGCCGAGCAGGGTGAGGATCGCAACGCCTGCGATGGTCATGACCAGAGGGGAGGATTTTTTCTTGCCCTCAGCCTGTTCGTTTTCCATGGGTCAGTCCCGTTCCCGTGTGCCGAGGTCAGAGCGGCGAGAACAGGTCGACGACCTGTTGCCCGACCGGGGGCTGCTGCACTTCCGTCAGACGTCCCCGACCGCCATAGGAGATGCGGGCTTCGGCGATGCGCTCGTAGGAGATCATGTTCTGTGCATCCACATCCTGCGGCCTGACGATACCGCCGACATTGAGGATGCGGATTTCGTGGTTCACGCGCACTTCCTGCGAACCGCTGATGATGAGGTTGCCGTTTTCCAGAATGCCGGTCACCACAGCGGCCACCAGCAGCGTCAGCTTTTCAGAACGCTTGGTCTTGCCCTTTGCCTGGGTATCGGTGTCGGAACCGTAATTGATGCTGGAATCCGCATCCGGCGTCCATCCCAGAATCTGAGCTTTGGCCTTCCAGTTCAGCCCGCTGGAATTGGTGCGGTTGCGCTCGGTTTCGTTGTCGAAGTCGGCCTTGTCGTTGATCTGGATGTTGACGGTCAGGATGTCGCCGATGTTGAGCGCGCGCAGATCCTTGAACAGGGCGCCCTGGCTGTCGCTCCACAGCGAATAGCCGCTGGCCATGTGCTTCGGCTGCTTGGGATACATGCCCATTTGCGGCGTCTGGCTGAATTGCAGGCCGCTGCCGATCGGGCTCATCGCGGGTGCGTTGCCGATTTCCTTCAGGGTCTGGTTGTTCTGGCAGCCGGCAAGCAAGGCGAGCGGCAGGAGGAGGGCCGGAAGACGACGCGTGCTCATGAAGGATCCTTCGAAGTGTTTTTATCGGTTGCCTGCGACATGATGCCGGCGACGACGGCGGCCTTCTGCGCATCCATCTCGCTGAGGATGAGGCCCGACTGGCGCGGGGGCAGCTGCATGATGATGGCGGCCGCTATTTCCACATGCATCTTTTCGAGCTGGGGGGCGGCGGCATCGGCCTTCATCGTCTTGTAGATATCGACGAGATTGCTTTTCGCCTGATTGAGGAAATGTTCGCGGCGGGCCAGCCAGTCCTCATATTCCGCCTTGCGGTCTTCCAGCACGGCAATGCGCTCGTTGACGTCGGACTGCAGCTTTTCCAGCTCCTGCTTTTGCAGCAAATAGCGCTGGTCGCGGGCCGCATCGGCGATGTTGGTGCAGAATTTCTGGATTTCATCCTGCGTGCTGAGTTCCGAAACCACGTTCTGCTGGCTTTCGGCGCCAGCAGCGGGAAGCAGGAAAAGCAGCGAGGCGACGGCCGCGAAGCGGACAAGACCATTCGGGAAAGCGTTGTTCTTCCGGGTTTCCATCATTGCAGCACAAGCTCCGCCTGAAGGGCGCCGGCGGATTTGATGCCTTGCAGAATGGCGATGATGCCGTCCGCCTTGAGCCCGATGCTGTTGAGACCGGCAACCAGCGTGCGAAGGTCAGGTCCTTCGACGATGGCGACCTTGCTGCCTTCCTGCATTGCCATGATATCCGTTTGCGGCTGCACGGCCGTCTGGCCGCGCGAGAAGGGCGCCGGCTGAATGACCTGCGGCGATTCCGTCACCTGCACGGTCAGCGTTCCGTAGCTGACGGCGACGCGGGAAATGCGCACATCTGCGCCGATGACGATCGTACCCGTGCGCTCGTTGATGACGACCTTGGCCGGCGTATCCGTTTCCACGGTCAGGTTTTCGATTTCCGCCATCAGGCGGGTGAGGTCAGCGACGCGGGGCTTCTGTACCGCGATTTCCTGCGAATCGCGCGGCTCGGCGATGGGATCGCCATAACGGGCGCGGGCAAAGGCATTGACGACATCGGCGACACGCACCGCCGTCGAAAAATCGGGATTGCGCAGCTGAAGGACCAGATTGACCGAATCCTTGAACTTCGACGGCAACTCCCGCTCGATGATCGCGCCGTTCGGCACGCGGGCGGAGGTGGTGACGCCCTGCGTCAATGTCGCGGCATCGCCCTGGGCCGAAAAACCATTGACGATCAGCGAACCCTGCGCGACCGCGTAGATCTGCCCGTCCGCACCGGAAAGCGAGGTCATGATAAGCGTGCCGCCGCGCAGCGACGAGGCGTCGCCCAGCGAACTGACCGACACGTCGACGCGGCTGCCGGGGCTGGCGAAGGGCGGCAGGTTGGCCGTGACCATGACAGCGGCGATGTTCTTGGCGTTCGACTGGCCGCCCTGCGTGGTGATGCCGAGGTTCTGCAGCATCGCCCGCATCGATTGCTCGGTGAAGGGCGAGGAGCGCAGGCTGTCGCCGGTACCCTGCAGTCCGACGACGAGACCATAACCGATCAGCTGGTTATCGCGTCCCGCCTGCAGCGAAGCGATATCCTTGATGCGGGACGTATCGGCATGGGCTGCGGGCACGGAAAGGAACGGCTGGGCCGAAAACAGAATGGCTGCTGCTATGATACGAAGCATTCTCATTTCGCCATCACCTGAATGGTTCCGTCCTTCATGACCGTGCCACTGACCATCACGCCGGAATCGATGTTGCGCACGCGCACGACCTCGCCGAGCGATCCGTCGGTCATCGGCGTTCCCGAAGCCATCAGCGTCATGTTGCCGATGGTGAAGACGAGTTTGACGCTGGTGCCGCGCACCACCAGCGAGGGTTCGCGCAGGGCGGCAACGGGGATCGTGCGTCCGGGAAGCAGAGTCTGCTTGGAGATCATGCCTTCCACTTCGCTGATATCGCTCGCATAACCCGAGGAAATATTGGGATTGGTCACTTCCACCGGCTTCACCTGTTCGGGCGTGATCGTCTCGCCTGGATAGATCGTGCGGGTGGGAACCAGCGCCATCGGCGCCTGAGCAAGAGCGGGCGTCAAGGCGCCCAGTGAAAAGGCAGACGCAAGGCATATGCGGACGAGCGCCGTTCTGCTGCTATGTTTCCGGCCAAACCTCATGTTCGCCTGCCTTTCCGTTCTTACTTCAGGTTCTTGCTGACAATCGAAGCCATTTCGTCAGCGGTGGTGATGACCTTGGAATTCATCTCGTAGGCGCGCTGCGCCGTGATCAGGTCGGTGATTTCCTTGACGGCGTCGACGTTCGAGCCTTCGAGATAGGACTGCTTGATGTAGCCGTAGCTCGGATCGTCAGGCACGCCGATCACCGCGTCGCCGGAGGCCGGCGTCTGGGCGAAGAGGTTGTCGCCGAGCGGCTTCAGACCGGCTTCGTTGGCAAAGTTGGCGATGGTGAGCTGGCCGAGTTCGGTGAATTCCGTGGCATTGCCGATACGGGCGGTCACCTGGCCCGTGCGGGTAACGGTGATGTCCTGCGCATCGGTCGGGATATTGATGTTCGGAATGACGTTATAGCCATCGATCGTCACGAGATTGCCGTCGGCATTCTTGTTGAAGGCGCCGGCGCGGCTGTAGAGCGTCGAACCGTCCGCCGCCTCGATCTGGAACCAGCCCTGGCCGATGATCGCCACGTCCAGCTTGTTGCCGGTCTCGATCAGGTTGCCCTGGGTGTGGATGTTGCGCACGGCCGAGGTCTGCACGCCGAGGCCGATATTGGCGCCTTCGGGCACGATCGCCTGGTTGGCGCGGTTTGGCACACCCTGCATGCGCTCGGTCTGGTAAAGAAGATCGGTGAACTCCGCCCGCGCGCGCTTGTAACCGGTGGTGTTGATATTGGCGATGTTGTTGGCGATGACTTCCAGATTGGTCTGCTGGGCGTCCATACCGGTGGCAGCGATGGCAAGAGCTCTCATGTCAATATTCCTGCTGGGCTAGATCTGCATCTTGGTAATGTCGAGATAGGCCGACACGATCTTGTCTCGGAGCGCGATGGCGGTCTGCAGCGACTGTTCGGCCGAAAGCATGGCATCGACAACTTCACGCGTATTCGCCTTGCCCTGAATGCCTTCGAAGGAAGCGACTTCCGCCTTCTTCAGATTGTTCATCGCATCCACCGAGATATTGCCGAGAACGCTGGCGAAGCTTGCGCCCGTCTGCTGGGCGGGCGTCGTCTGCTCGCTGCCGAAAACGCTTTCCGTCAGTGCGGAAATACCGCTTGCGCCGCGGGCGAGCGAAAGGGAACTGACTTGCTTGATACCGTCGATCATTGCGATGCCTTCAGAAGGTCGATTGTGGAGGCGACGAGGTCGCGTGTCTGGCGGATGACCTGAAGATTGGCGTCGTAGCTGCGGTTTGCTTCGCGCATGTCCGCCATTTCGATCAGGATATTGACGTTTGGCATCTTCACCATGCCATTGCTGTCGGCGGCCGGGTTGCCGGGATCGTACTCGTTGACGAAATCGCCACGGTCGACGCCGAGCTTCTTCACCGTCACGCGTTCCACGCCGCTGACGCGGTCCAGCTCGGAACCGAAAGTGATGGTCTTGCGGCGATAGGGGTCGGCGCCGGGGGTGTCGCCGGTCGATCTGGCGTTGGCGATGTTTTCGGAGACGATGCGCAGTCGCGTGGACTGCACTTCCAGGCCGCTGCCGGCAATCTTGCTCGCCGCACTCAAGGGATCCATGGCTTACCTCTTAACCGTCATCAGCATCATGCGATGGAAGGATTTGACGAGATTGGCGTTCAGCTCGTACTGCCGCTTGATCTCGCCGGTCTTGGTCATTTCTTCCGCAAGCGCGACCGAATTGCCCGATTCCTGCATGCCGATCTCGTTATTGACCGGGTTGTCGCGCACCGCGATATTGTCGCTGAGTGTGCTCTCGCCAAAGTGGGCAGGGTTGGTCCTCGCCATGCCGACCTGCTGGCTGGTGGCCTGCATGACCGCTTCGAAAGGGCTGACATCCTTGGCGCGGAACTTGGGTGTGTTGGCGTTGGCGATGTTGGTCGCCACGACTTCCTGCCGCACGCTCAGCCATTCCGCTTGGCGGGATGCCAGATCGAACAGTTGAATCGGTTGCATAGACTTCTCCATCTCGTATGGCCCGAACCTACGGGGCTAATCTTGCGTCAGACTTGCGGAGAGGGGAGAAGGCGCGGAACGGCGCAAGACGCGGATATGGATGCGGCCTGCCAAAAACAAAAAAGGCGCGCCGGCAGATGCGGCGCGCCTTTCGGAGCAGAGAAAAATCTTTTATTTTTCAGGACGATAGGTCTTCCCGGAAGACGTCTCTATCAGCCATTCGCCGTTGCGCTGTTCGATCTTCGTCAGCAACGCATTGTCCGGCAGGGTTGAACCTACCCTCACCATATACATGCCCGAACCGTCCTCGATCAGGGCGCGCCCGTTGGAAACATGCAGCAGACGGAAGGAGGTCTGGCCGGGGAAGGGCTGGTCCTCGATCCCGGCTGCCAGATTGTTCTGTTTTTCCTTGCCGCCTGCGTTCACGGTCGCCGTCGTCAGCATGTCGGGCAACTCCGCCGGCGGCGGGGTGTCTTCCTTGTTGCGGTTGGTCATGGCCATCGGCGAAACGCTGAAGACTTCCCGTGGGCCGGTATGTGGCAGATCGCGGGTGCGGTCGCCGCCCGCCACTTTCATGCCGAACTTTTCTTCGTTGAAGAAAACGTACCAGGGAAAGAAGGCTGCCGCGGCAGCAAGCGTAATGCCTGTCCATGCAAGAATACGGTCGGGCGTGAAGAATGCGGGCTTGGGCAGCACGTCTTCATCGTTGCTATCGTTGGTCCGTTTTTTCTTCACGGGTCAGCCTCTCGCTCTGGGAGTTACCTGCGGCTGACCGTTCTGCGCGCCGCTTCGCAAGGCGGTCGCCAGATCAGCATAGGCATCCTGCGCCGCCGGTTCGTTCGGCAGCTGCTTTAACGTTTCGTAGATGATCGGAACCTGCTTCACCGCCATGTCGAGATCAGGATCGGTGCCGGGCCGATAACCGCCGATGAGGCGAAGATCGCGCGTTTCCTCGAAGCGATGCACCAGCGCCTTGAGGCGCGACACCAGCTTTTCCTGATCCGGTGTCCAGGCCTTCTTGGCGAGACGCGAGATCGAGGCGAGCGGATTGATCGGCGGGTAACGGCCTTCTTCGGCAAGGCTGCGGTCGAGCACGATATGGCCATCGAGAATACCGCGCGTCGAATCGGCAATCGGGTCGTTGTGATTGTCGCCATCCACCAGAATGGAGACGATGGCGGTGATGGTGCCGGTGCCTTCCGCGCCCGGTCCTGCCCGCTCGAGAAGGCGCGGCAGTTCGGTGAAGACCGAGGCCGGATAGCCGCGCGCCACCGGCGGCTCGCCCGAAGCGACCGCCACTTCGCGGATCGCATGGGCAAAGCGCGTCACGCTGTCGATGATGAGAAGAACATTGTCGCCCTGATCGCGAAAATGTTCGGCGATGGTGACGGCGGAAAGCGGCGCCATCTTGCGCAGCATCGGGCTTTCATCGCTTGTCGCGACGACGGCGATGGACTTGCTCATATTTTCGCCCATCGTGTCTTCGATGAATTCGCGCACTTCACGGCCGCGTTCGCCGACAAGAGCAATTACCACCTTGTCGAAGGCGTCTGCCTTGGCGAGCATCGACAGCAGGGTGGATTTGCCCACACCGGAACCGGCGAAAATGCCGAGGCGCTGGCCGAGGCAAAGCGGCGAGAAGATATCGATTGCCCGCACACCCGTCTTGAAAGGCGTTTCCACCCTTTTGCGCGTCATCGAGGGCGGCGCATTGTTGGAAATCGAACGGCGCTCGATGCCGGAGGCCAGCGGACCCTGGCCGTCGATAGGTTCGCCGAGCGCATTGATGGTGCGCCCGCACCAGCTGTCGTCGGGCGAAACGCGGAAGGCGCCCTTGCGGATGACGGTGTCGTGAATGCCGATCGGCTCGCCGGGCTCGATGGGGCAGACATAACAGATGTCCGGTTCCACGCGCACCACTTCACCGAGATGAATGCCGGTCGCGCTGCGATGGGCGACGAATTCTCCGAGCCGCACATGCCGTGACAGGCCGGACACCGTATAGTGACCGGCGGCGATGGTGCGGACATGGCCTCCATGCGCCACCGAAAATTCCGGATCGGCATAATGCCCGGCAAGGCTGGCGAGCTGTGCAAGCTTCGGTGAAATGGCGTCAGCCGAGAGCATGGATTCCGGCATTGTCATTACTCAGTTCCTCAACGCGCGCCGCCAAGCGTCTTGATGCCTTCGCCGAAGGTCGATTCGGTATCGCGCATCAGCGAGGAGATGCTTTCAAAGGCGCGGTTGACCTGGATGAGCTGCGTCATCTGGGAAATGCCGTTGACGTTGGACTGTTCGAGATAACCCTGCACGACGCCGACTTCATGATTGTTGACCACCGGAACCGGCTGGGCCACCGGCTTCACGCCGCTATTGGGATGACGCAGGAACCCTTGCGAGAAATCCGCCTGGAAGATGCCGAGGGTAGCGACGATGTTTTCGTTCTGCCGGATGGCGCCATCGAGACCGACGGTGATCGGGCCGCCATTCGGATTGAGCTGAATCGGACCGCCGCCGGCATCGAGAACGGGATAACCGTTCGAGGAGATGAGCGCGCCGTCCGGACGCATGGTGAAGCGGCCGTCGCGGGTCAGAATCTGGCCGTCGGGCGTATCCAGCGAAAACCAGGCGTCGCCCTTGATGGCGAAATCGAAGGAGTTGCCGGTCTGTTCGAACGCGCCCTGACGAGTGGAGAGATAGTCGTTGCCCTGCGAAACGAAGGCCACCCTGGCATTCATGTCATTGTGGTTCTTGGCGACCATTTCGTCGAATTTCACTTCGGAGCCGCGGAAGCCGACCGTGTTCACATTCGCCATATTGTCGGAAATGGTGGTGAGACGGCGCTCAAGCGCGATCTGCGAGGACAGGGCGACGTATAGTCCGGATTGCATATCATTTGCCTCCGAGTTTCAGGGAGTTGATGGAGATCAGCAGGTCCGGGGAAATGCCGTAGCCGCTGGAGGAGCCGAAAACGGCCAGAGGGTCATAGGTCGTCGAGGGGTTCTGCATTTCCCACATGATGGTGAAACGCTCGAGCAGCTTGCCGACCTTTTCGGGATCCTGCAGATCCTTGATATCGATGGTTTTTTCGATGAGCGCCGCCTGTTTGTCGACATCGGCGGCGGCAAACTCGTCGGGAAGGTTGTAGGCCGTGCGAAACACCTGCGCGAGTGCATCGTCCGCCAGAAAGTCGAGGCCGGATGTGATGGTTGACGCCTTGCGTTCGAAATAAAGGGCAAGCCGGACGCCGTTATTGTCGTCGCCCGCTTCCTGTTCCAGCGTCTGGCGGGTGTATTTGCCGATGACGCCCGATTTGGCGGCCTCGGTGGAGGTTGCCGCGGCCCCCAGGCCGGCAAAATCCAGCGACTTCGCAAAATCCGCATAACGGCTGTCGGAGAGCTTGTTGGCGAAGGCGTCCTTGTCCGAGGTGCCTTCCGTCAGCACCTTGCGGATGAAGGCCTTCGCATAGGCCATGTCCTCGAGCCCGTGGGCCTTCAGCGCGTAATTGTAAAGGCGCGTATCGGCCATGAAGTCGTCGATGGATTTCACATCGCCGATCTTCGCGCGGTAATATTCGGTCTCGCGCGCCACGTCGGGCTGCTCCGACACCCGCTCAAGCGATTTGCCGATATCCTGACTGATCAGTCTGTAGCTGGTGTAGGTGGAAGTCACTGAACCGCCGCTCTCGTTTGATCCCGATCTCAAGGCGCACGTCCGCCTTTGCCGGCATAGTGCCGTGGCTTGCTTGTGCGAAACTGGCTGGAGGCGGCAGCGCGGGAGAGGCTTTGCGGACAGGTTCACGCAAGCCACATTTTTTAGACATGGGGGCATGGAACACTGTTCGGGCGTGGTCGATCAATGAATATTGTAATTGGACTTATAATCACCTTCGGCTGCATCATCGGCGGCTATATGGCGATGGGCGGTCATCTGGACGTGCTGGTTCAGCCGTTCGAATTGATGATCATCGGCGGCGCCGGTCTCGGCGGCTTCATCATGGCGAACCCCATGAAGGTCGTAAAGGACTCGGGCAAGGCGCTCGGCGAGGCCTTCAAGCATTCGGTCCCGAAGGAGCGAAACTATCTCGACGTGCTCGGCGTGCTTTATTCGCTGATGCGCGATCTGCGCACGAAATCGCGCAACGAGATCGAGGCCCATATCGACAATCCGGAAGAATCCTCGATCTTCCAGAGCGCGCCCTCGGTTCTGAAAAACAAGGAACTGACCTCGTTCATCTGTGACTATGTCCGCCTCATCATCATCGGCAACGCCCGCAGCCACGAAATCGAGGCGCTGATGGATGAGGAAATCGAGACCATCCTGAACGACAAGCTGAAGCCCTATCATGCGATCACCACCATGGGCGATTCTTTCCCCGCCATCGGTATCGTCGCGGCGGTTCTCGGCGTCATCAAGGCCATGGGCAAGATCAACGAATCGCCGGAAGTGCTGGGCGGCCTGATCGGCGCCGCACTCGTCGGCACCATGCTCGGCATCATCCTGTCCTATTCGATCTGCAACCCGCTGGCGTCCCAGGTCAAGATCGTCCGCACCAAGCAGCACCGCCTCTACATCATCGTCAAGCAGACGCTAATCGCCTACATGAACGGCTCGGTGCCGCAGGTCGCGCTCGAATACGGCCGCAAGACCATCTCCAACTACGAGCGGCCGTCGATTGACGCCGTCGAACAGGAGATGATGAACCCCGGCGGCGAAAACAAGGCGGCATGACGATGGCAAAAGCTGCAGCACAACAAGCACCCGCCATCGACACCGCCCTTCTCGCAAAATTGACGGGTGGGTTGTCCGACCGCAAGACGATTGCCAAGATCGGCTCCGATATCGGCCATCTCTACAGCGAATTCCTGCCTGATATTTTCCACAGCGAGACCGGTATCGCAATCGACGTCGAATATGTCGGCTCCGAATCGGGACTGATGACCGATCTGATTGCCAATGTCGGGCGCAATGTCGCGGTTGCCGATTGCTCCCTGCGCAACTGGTGCCCCAATTTCATGATGACGGTCGGCAACGGCTTCGTCATCGCGCTCATGGAGCGCATGCTGGGCGCGTCGCCGGACATGATCGGCGAACCGGACGAGCGCAGCCTGTCCCATATCGAGCTCGACCTCGCGGCCATGGTTCTTGGCCGCATCGCAGGCGTCCTGCGCTCCGGTGTCAACGCGCCGGGCGGTTTTGAGGCGGCCATCGATGCACCCTTCAATTCCAACGGTAAAAGCGCCTTCGACGAGATGATCGCCGGCCTTTACGGCGTGACCATCCGCCTGAAGATCGATATCGGCAAGGTATCGTCGGAATTCTCGCTGATCGTGCCGCAGCGCCCCCTGCTCAAGACCTCCATCGTTGCCCCCAAGGCTTCAGCCCAGGCGCTGAAGAAGCAGGAAGAGTGGATGGAGATGATTTCGGAGCAGGTGAAGCGATCGCAGGTCACGCTCGAGGCGCGCATCAAGCTCGAAACGCTGACGCTTCGAACGATCTCGAAGCTGGTGGCCGGCGATGTCATCCCGTTCCAGGCTCTGAAGCAGGATGACATCGGCGTCGAGGTCAGCGCCAACGGTTCCAAGCTCTATAATTGCGAATTCGGCAAGTCCGGCGACCGCTACATGGTTCGGGTGAAGAACAATGTCAGCACGGACGACGAGATCTTACGACATTTGATGGGTTAAATCCTGCCTGGCCTTTTCGGGTTCTGGGCAGGCTGACGCAAGTTTCAAAGGGAATAATCAGCGCATGGCTACGAAGAAAACACCTGTGACCGATGATGCGGCGCTGCCGTCGTTTGAAGACGGCGGCGACCTCGACCAGGCTATCGGCGATCTGCGTGGCGTCCTCAAGACGGATGCGGAAGGTTCGCTCTCCGATTTCGGCGACTTCGGCGATTTCGGCAGCACGGACGAGGTCTCGACGGATACCGACCTTTCCGCTTTCGGTGGCGGAACGGCCGATTTTGGGATGGATGATTTTGCCGCCGCCCCGCAGGTTGCGGGCGTGAAGGCGCCGCTTGGCAGCGGATTGTCCGAAAACATGGAAATGATCATGGACATCCCGATCGATGTCCAGATCGTGCTTGGCACCAGCAGAATGCTCGTTTCGGGGCTGATGAGCCTTGAAGAGGGCGCAACGATCGCGCTTGATCGCAAGATCGGCGAGCCGGTCGAGATCATGGTGAATGGCCGCCGTATTGCGCGCGGTGAAATAACGGTTCTGGAAGACGACGATACGCGCTTCGGCGTAAAATTGATTGAAGTACTGAGTACGCGAAAAGCCTGATCCCTGTGGGGACGGAGAGGAAAGACCATGATGGACTTCGAGGATTTCGGTAACCCCCTTGCGGGCAAGCCGTTGTCTCAGGCCGACAAGGCGGCCGCGGTGCTGCTTGCCATGGGCAAGGGCGTCGCCGGCAAGTTGCTCAAATTTTTCACGCAGCACGAATTGCAGATGATCATTTCCTCGGCCCAGACCCTGCGCGTCATTCCTCCGGATGAACTCGCGCAGATCGTGGCGGAATTTGAAGACCTGTTCACCGAAGGCACGGGTCTGATGGACAATGCCAAGGCAATCGAAAGCATTCTCGAAGAAGGCCTCACCCCTGAAGAAGTGGACAGCCTTCTCGGCCGCCGCGCGGCCTTCCAGGCCTATGAAGCGTCGATCTGGGACCGCCTGCAGGAAGCCGAGCCGGAATTCGTCGGCAAGTTCCTGCTGCGCGAACATCCGCAGACCATCGCTTATATTCTCTCCATGCTGCCCTCGTCCTTCGGTGCCAAGGTTCTCCTGACCATTCCGGAAGAGCAGCGCGCCGATATCATGAACCGCACTGTCAACATGAAGGAAGTCAGCCCCACGGCTGCCCAGATCATCGAGAAGCGTGTGGTCAACCTCATCAACGAAATCGAAGCCGAGCGTAATGCCGGCGGTTCCACGAAGGTTGCCGATCTGATGAACGAACTGGACAAGCCGCAGGTCGATACGCTGCTCAGCTCGCTCGAGACGCTCAGCAAGGAAGCCGCAAACAAGGTCAAGCCGAAGATCTTCCTCTTCGACGACCTCATGTTCATGCCGCAGCGCAGCCGCGTTCTGCTGCTCAACGATGTTTCGGCCGATGTTCTGACGATGGCGCTGCGCGGCGCCACGATGGAAATCAAGGAATGCGTGCTCTCCAGCATCAGCCCGCGCCAGCGCCGCATGATCGAATCGGACCTTGCGGTGCCGCAGGCCTCGATCAACACCCGCGAAGTGGCAATCGCACGCCGCGCCGTCGCGCAGGAAGCGATCCGGCTCGCTAATTCCGGCCAGATCCAGCTGAAGGAAGCCTCCGCGGAGGAACAACCGGCCGCGGCTTAAGCGGAAGCCGGTTGATAACCCGCCCTTACGGTGGAAGCGGCCATTGCGATGGCCGGTCACGGACGCTAGTTTCGGGAATGACGGCCTGCCGGGATCGGCGGGCCTTTTTTTGATCCCGGGGACGTGCCTTGGCAGACGATCAGGACAAGGACAGTAAAACAGAAGCCCCGACGGAGAAAAAACTCCGCGATGCGGCGGAGAAGGGCAATCTTCCCTTTTCCCGCGAAGTGCCGATCTTTGCCTCGTCGCTTGCCTTTTATTGTTACCTGGTCTTCTTCCTGCCCGATGGCGCTGGTCGTCTTGGCGTCACATTGAAGGACCTGTTCGGCCAGCCCGAACAGTGGGACCTCAGCACCCGGCCGGATGCCCTGTCGCTATTGTACTTTCTCGGCACCTCGATGGCCTATCTGCTCATGCCGGCGATGATCATGTTCATCGTCTTCGGACTTGCCTCGTCGTTTTTCCAGAACCTGCCGTCGCCGGTGCTTGAGCGGGTGCGTCCGCAATGGTCGCGCGTCTCGCCGGCGAAGGGCTTCACGCGCATCTATAGCAAGCAGGGTTTCGTTGAATTCGGCAAATCCGTATTCAAGATCATGATCGTTTCGGTGATCATGTTCCTTGCCCTGCGTGGCGATTTTTACGGTCTCATCGATCTGATGTTCTCCGATCCGCAGGTGATTTTCGTCCGGGTGGTCGAGATCGTCAAAAAGATGATGGTCGTGATTCTGCTTTCGACCGCGCTGCTTGCCGCCGTCGACGTTTTGTGGACACGCCACCACTGGTTCAGCCAGCTGAAGATGACGAAGCATGAGGTGAAGGAAGAGTACAAGCAGTCGCAGGGCGACCCCGTGGTCAAATCCCGCCAGCGCTCCATCGCCCGCGACCGTGCCCGCCGCCGCATGATCAACAATGTGCCGCGCGCCACACTCGTCATCGCCAACCCGACACACTTTGCGGTGGCGCTGCGTTATGTTCGCGAAGAAGGCGACGCACCTGTCGTCGTCGCCAAGGGTCAGGACCTTATCGCATTGAAAATCCGCGAGATTGCGGAAGAAAACAATATCCCCGTTTTTGAAGACCCGCCGCTTGCACGCTCCATGTTTGCGCAAGTCTCGGTAGATAGTGTGATTCCACCAGTCTTTTACAAGGCTGTGGCTGAGCTCGTTCACCGGGTTTACGCCATGAAGTCATCGAAAATACGGGTTCAATAAAACCAATGAAAAAATCCGCCTATTCCGAACAGCGGGAAATGATCGTCGCAGAGGCGATCAACCCGATTGCCACCGAACTTCGATTGTTAGACCCGGCCGACCTGATTTCGCTGCTTCGATTCGAGTGCTACGGCAGTATCGCCGACCTCGTTTCATCGGCGGCGGAGCTTTATTATCATCCCGGCACGATCAATTTCGGTGCCGGCGGCGAATACAAGCTCGAATGGGAAGGCGCGCCGGAGATCGTCCTCGATCTCGAACTGAAGCCGAAGGGCGCCACGGTCTATGCGCGATTGACGCTCGCCAACGAACATGCGGCGATTGAGATCAATCACGTCTCGTTTCAGAATCCTTCCGAAAATCCGGACGAGAACACCGAGTTTCTTCGTCAAAGCCTGACGGCTGCCCGTTTCGTGCCCACCCGTCAGGGCGAAGCGGCTTAACCGGATCACCCGGATCACCCGCTCCCTGTTTCCGTCATCTCCGTTGCGCGCGCCGAAATCGCGGGCGCAACAGCCTCATTCCGGTGCGTTTTAACCCGAGCTTGCCTGAAGCCTGCCGGTTTATGCGAAACCCGGCTGCGAAAGCGAGGAACGCCTTGCAAATCAGTCTCGTTGTTTGTTACCTATCGTATTAACGATTTGTTAACGAACGGCAGGTCGCGGTGGTCGGTTCAGGCCATTGCCGATGCGCATGATGCCCCTGCTCGTTGTCGGCACAGCGCCGGATTTTTTCTTAAATTTTGAGTTGGGTGGACCCCATGACCAGCATTTTGACCAATGCGGCGGCGATGGCCGCGCTGCAAACCCTGCGGATGATCGACAAGAATCTGGAAACGACGCAGGCGCGCGTGTCCTCCGGCTATCGTGTCGAGACTGCGGCGGACAACGCGGCCTACTGGTCCATTGCAACGACGATGCGCTCCGACAATAATGCGCTTTCGGCCGTGCAGGATGCTTTGGGTCTGGGCGCCGCCAAGGTGGATACCGCCTATGACGCGCTTGAAAGCACGATCGAGGTCGTCAAGCAGATCAAGGCCAAGCTCGTCGCCGCCTATGGCGTGGGTGCCGACCGCAGCAAGATTCAGGATGAAATCAAGCAGCTTCAGGAACAGCTGAAGAGCATCTCCGAATCGGCCTCCTTCTCGGGTGAAAACTGGCTGCAGGCCAGTATCAGCAACGGTGGCACGCCGCCGGTTGAAGAATCGATCACCAAAAAGGTCGTTGCATCCTTCACCCGCACTGGCTCGGGCAATGTCGGGGTCACCACCGTTGACTACACGCTCGACAGCAGCACCGTACTTTTCGACCTCAGTGGCGGAAAGCTCGGTATTCTCGACAAAAACGCCGTTTTCGTCAGCAAGACGGAATATGAAGTCACCCAGACCTCGACGACCGCCGGCACGGCGACGCAGGCGGGTTTTGTCGTACCGAAGCTCACCGACGCAGAAATCGGCGCGCTGAATGCCGCAACGACGGATACGAATACGGATCCGAATGTCTATAGCGACGGCACCGCCAATTATCTCCGCCTTGCCGAAAATGTATGGGTCAAGGTGACGGGGACGGATCCGTCGAGCGGCGGCACCACCGTTTCTCCTGCCTATCGCGATACCAGCAGCAACGACTGGTTTTACGATACCAGCAGCGGAGCGGCGTCCGCCGATCGTTCCCTCGGTTTTTCCGTCTCCACCCTCGATCTCGGCAATCTCGATATCGTTGCCGCAGCCATGGGCGGTTTTGCCGGCGGCGGCACGACCTATACCGACGCAGACGCCATCGACATGATGATGTCCTTCGTCGACGGGCAGCTTGAGGCGATGACCAGCACGGCTTCCAGCCTGGGTTCGCTGCAGAGCCGCATCAGCATGCAGGACAACTTCGTTTCCAGCCTGATGGATGTGATCGACAAGGGCATCGGCCGTCTCGTCGATGCCGACATGAACGAGGAATCGACCAGGCTGAAGGCGCTGCAGACGCAGCAGCAGCTCGGCATCCAGGCGCTCTCCATCGCCAACGCCAATGCGGAAAATATCCTCCAGCTCTTCAAGTAACGGGTCTGGCCGGCGTGGGCGCGCGGGGATGAAAGGGAGCAGGCTTCCTGATCGAGCCCGCCTTCATCCTCGCACAAGTTTGAACACCTAACGTCGGGTCAATATGGGGCGGATCGCATGGCGTGATCCGGCCGGAAACGTGGAAGAGACGGGCAGGGTAGCAAGGATGACGGTGGTGCCGCCAAACGGCTTAGAGCATTTCCAGGAAAAGTGGACCCCGGTTTTCCATCCGGAAATGCGGCGAGGCTTTTGCGATTCGCGCGGGCGACGAAACATGTCTGACCGCTTTCTCCTGTTTTGCCGGGGGCAGGCATGAGCGCGTCCATCGCACGGTTTCTCAAGGACTTCGGTGAAGCGCAACCGCAACCGGCGGCGCAGGCCTTCGTCGACCCGTTGGCCGATACGGATTTCCTGTCCGGTTTTGCCGATGGCGCTTCAGGTTTCGACGAATTTGCTCCCGTCGATGTGGAGAGCGAGAAACAGGCGGCCTATGACCGCGGCCGCGAAGATGCTACCCGCGAGATCACCGAGAAGATGCAGGCGGAGCGGGAAGAGCTGATCGCTGCCCATGCGGCCGAGCTGGAGGCCCTGCGTTCTGGGCACCTCGAAGAAATCGCGTGTTCCCTGTCGCGTGGTCTGCGCGAGGGTATCGACGCGATTGCGGCCAATCTCAGCGAACAGACCGCCAATATCCTTGCTCCGGTCCTGACGGAAAAGCTGTCGCTCAAGGCGGTCTCGGCGCTGGCGGATGTGGTGCGTAGCGCCATGCCGGATGGCGAAGGGGTCACGCTTGTCGTGAAAGGCCCGAAAGATTTGTTCGAGCGGCTGAAGACGCAGCCGGGCTTTGAAGAAGAAACGATGAAATTTACCGAGACCACCGATATCGATCTTTCCGTCGAGTTGGGTGAAAGCGTGTTCGTGACGCGCATGTCCGCCTGGGCGTCCAGTCTTCGCAAGGTGATGAAATGAGTGAAGGCGAAAATCACCACCACGGCAAGAACGAGATCATCATCGTCAAGCGCCACAAGGGCGGTCATGACGGCGCCCATGGCGGCGCGTGGAAAATCGCCTATGCCGACTTCATGACGGCGATGATGGCGTTCTTCCTCGTCATGTGGCTGGTCAATGCCGCCAATGAGGAAACCAAGGCCTCGGTCGCCAGCTATTTCAACCCGATCAAGCTGTCCGATGAGAAACCCTCGTCCAAGGGGCTGGAAAAACCGGTGGACAAGGAAGAGGGCGTCCAGAAGAAGGACCAGTCCAACATCCAGGCGGAAAAGGTCACCAAAGGCTCGGCCGCGGCGACGGGCGAAGACCTTACCTCGCAGACCGGTGAGCAGTCGAACTTCTCCGAAGCGGACTTTTTCGAAAATCCCTATTCCGTGCTGGCGGAAATCGCCCAGCAGGTGGGCCAGCAGGCCAATGTCAGCGCCAAGGGCGAGGGCGGCGCCGCCGATTCCGGCCCGGCGACGGGCGCTAGCGGCGGTGAAGCCTATCGCGATCCGTTCGATCCCGATTTCTGGACCCAGCAGGTGAAAATCACCCGCGCCGATCAGCCGCAGAAATCGGTTGAACAGCAGCAAGCTGCCGAGAACAAGCAGGAGGATGCGGCCGAAAACGCTCAGGCGGTCGCGCTCAAGGCGTCCGAGACACCGGCCGACAAGGCGGAAGACGGCAAACCGATGGAAGTCGCCGCCGTTGTGCCGCAGCCGCGTCCGGATGCGGCCGAGCAGGCAGCGCTAGCGCAGCCAAAGCCGGACGAGCCGCGACAGGCAAGCGATGCAGAGCAAAAGGCCAGCGACGCCGACTGGGAAAAGGCCGACACGCTGCGCGAAGAGATCGAGAAGCAGATATCCGGCATTACCGGCAAGCTTTCCGAAGGTCTGGTGGTGACGCCGGCCGAAGGCGGATTGCTGCTCACCATTTCCGACCAGACGGAAACGCCGATGTTCAATATCGGATCGGCCGTTCCCCGGCGTGAAATGGTTCTGGCCATGGAAAAAATCGGCAAACTGCTTCAGGAGCGCGGTGGCAGCGTGGTGATACGCGGCCATACCGACGGACGGCAGTTCAAGGGCGAGGCCAATGACAACTGGCGGCTTTCCATGGATCGCGCCCATAGCGCCTATTACATGCTGGTGCGCGGCGGCCTGTCGGAAGAGCGGGTAAAGCAGGTCTCGGGTTTTGCGGACCGCAGATTGCAGGTGCCGGCGGACCCTCTGGCGGACGCCAACCGCCGCATCGAAATTCTGCTTGAGGCCGATCGGGGGTGAGTGTGACGAAGACCTCGAAACGCTGGCTTCTTCTTGCGGCGACGCTTTGCGGTCTCGGCTCCGAGCCGGGCAGGGCGTTTTCGCAGTCGCAAGACAATCTCATGCCCTATGCCATGCTCCGCTCACTGCAATTCGTGCAGGATTCGGTCGCCATGGGCGACCATTCCGCTTCGGAAATGCAGCGGTTTCTACTCCAGACCATCGACGAGCGGCTGAAGAGCGCGCCTTCGGCGATCTTCAAGGATCCGCGCAATGTCGATGCGGCGCTCATCTATGCGATGAGCGGCGGCAATCCGGCGACGCTGGAACTGCTGGTCGCGCGCGATGTGGATGGCAATTTCGACAGCCGCGTTGCCGATATCCTGCGCAAATACCTCTCCGGCAAGGGAACGCTTGTCGCGCAGAGCATTGCGGCCATGGTGCCGGAATATCGCGGCAAGCGGATTGGCGCCTACCTTGCGCTGATCGGCGGCAATGTAACGATCCCGCGCGATCCGCTGGCGGCGCTTGGTTTTTACGATATCGCCCGGCTCGAAGCGCCGGGCACCATCGTTGAGGAGGCCGCATTGCGCCGTTCGCTCGCCATCGCGGTCGAGGACGGCGATGCGGCACGCGGCGTCGAATATGCGCAGCGTTATGCGCGGCGGTTCCTGCATTCGCCCTATGCCAGCCAGTTCGCAGACCTTCTGGTCTCGCTGGTGGTCAAGCGCGCCGATTCCATCGGGGAGGAGGCGATACAGGAAACCTTCGCCATGATGGATACAGAGAGGCAGAAGGAAGCCTATCTGCGGCTTTCCCGCCTCGCGGCGATCAGCGGCAAGGATTCGCTGGCGCGCATGGCGGCTTTGAAGGCGAAGGCGCTATCTCCTGCGCTGCCGGGTGAGCCGGAAGTACAGGCAAATCTCTATGAAAGCCTTTCCAACATCGGCACGCCCGATGTGGTGAGCGCAATCGAGACAATAGGGCAGATTCCCGAAGCGCAGCTTTCGGATCGGGACAGGGCCTTGCGGGAGGCGGCAAGAGCGATTGCCGAGCAGGTGGTTCGTCCTCCTTCCCCGCAGTCCGGCGTCGAGGCCGACACTGCGGCCACGAAGGAGACCGGGCGGAATGCGCCCGAAAACGAAGCGAACGCTGCCGATGCAAGAAGCATATGGCGGGTCGAAACCCAGAAGGCTGACGATGAGGGCGACAACGTGCGGCAACTCGTGACGAGCGGTCGCAGCAAGCTCGATGAAATCGACAGCCTGTTGAAGAAAGGCGAGGGGGCACCATGATCGACGCAGCCATCAATGCGATAATGAATGCGCCGCCATCCGATCCGCGCGCCGGCAGCGCCAGCGTCCGGGACGACGCCAAGGGCGGCAGTTTCGGCGATGCCCTTTCCACGGTTCGGGACGAGCGCCCGCCGCAGGCGCTGCATTCGCGGCATCAGCAGGACGAGAACCCGGCTGAAGAGCAGCAGGCGCCGCCCGATGGCGAGGCGGAAAAGATGGATGTCCCGGTCAAGCGGCCCGCAACATTTCTCAATGTGATCGTCAACGAGCATGCCGGCGAAGGTCGTGCCCAGGAGACGGTGGCCGAGTTTCAGAGCGCCGTGAAAACGGCCCGCACAACGCCGGAAAACGGCAAGCCCGGCAAGAAGCTCAAGGACGACGCCGATAAGGACGCCGAGGTGACGGACGATGCGATCGATCCGAAGCTGGCGGCACTGCAGCTGGTGACGGCCAATACCGCCGATATGGCGACGGCCAAGACACCGCTTGAGGAAATTGCACAGGCGATTGCCGGCAAGGCCGACACGGTGAGATCAGACCGCGCTGAACCTGTCCGGGGCAAGTTCGAGCATTCGGTCAAGGACATGCCGACAGGGATCGCACCAGCCGGTAACGAGGCGGGTTCTGCTTCGGAAAACGAGGGGGATGCCTCGGCATTCCGTTTTTCGTCTCCGCGCTCAGGCGCGGTGCGGGCTCTGGATATGAGCACCGTTCAGCGTGACGGCCGTGTCGAGTTCGATGCACGCGAAAGCACCGGCAAGGCGGCCGACACCATAACGGTTCTTGATTCGCGGCGGTTCATCGGCCTGGCGCCCTCGACCAACGCGTCGGCCCTGACCGGCCTGATCGTGAACGATCCGGAATGGGTGAGCGCCATGCAGCCCGGTTCGTCGCTCTCCAATGCGGCGGCCCAGAGCAGCACCGGCAAGGTCGTCCATACGCTGAAGCTGCACATGACGCCGATCGAGCTTGGATCGGTGACAATGTCGCTGCGTCTTGCCGGTGACGAGCTTGCCGTTCACATGACGGTGGAGAGTGTTGCGGCCTATAAAAAGCTCCAGGAAGACAGCAAGAGCATCCTCGATGGTCTCAAGGCGCAGGGTCTGACAGTCGATAACATCACCATCAGCATCGCTTCTTCCGACAAGAGTGACCAAACGGGCACACAAGGCAACAATCAGCAAAATCAGCAGGCGCAGCAGCAGGGTCAGCAGGCCGCCGCCGGGCGCAACCGTGACGAGTCCGGGGCACGGGGCGACCGGCAAGGCAATGGCGATAATTTGGGGGTGCATAATGAAGGCATGGATGGCGTTTCTGGCTCTGCCCGCTCTTCTGCTGACAATGGCGTCTACCTCTGAGAACGCGTCCGCTTCGGCAACGTCAGGTGTCTGTGAAAGAGAGATCCAGTCGGCGGCCCGCAAATATGGCGTGCCGGAGGGAATTCTCTATTCGGTGGGGCTGACCGAAACGGGCCGCAAGGGGCGTCTCGACCCCAATGCCATGAATATCGAGGGAAAACCGGTATTTGCCTCCTCCACGGAGGAGGCTTTGACCACTTTTGAGGCGGCGAAGCGCAACGGCGCCAAGCTGATCGACCTCGGATGCATGCAGATAAATCATTACTTCCATGGCGAAAACTTCGCATCCGCGCGGGAAATGTTCGATCCGCGCCGCAATGTGGAATATGCCGCGATGTTCCTTCGCAACCTCCACAACAGGCATGAAACCTGGACCATGGCGGTCGCCCGTTATCATGCGGGTCCCAACAATGACCCGGCGCAGAAGAAATATGTCTGTCGTGTCATCGCCAATCTGGTGGCGACGGGCTACGGGAAATGGACCGCCAACGCGAAAAATTTCTGCGACGGTTGACAACCTGAAATTGCTTTCAGGCGCCACGGGACTCGCATTTTGAAATGTGGCGATAGATTGATCGAAAAAAGGCATTTCAAGCGGTTTTTTCGGAATTTTGAAATTTCTACACAAAAATTTTGTGCCATATATGGTTAATACCCACTATATATAGATCAAATCGGCACAAAATAGTTAATCAATTATTAATATCTATCGATGATTTCCTACAGTTGTCGCTGAATCCCCCGATTCGTACCAATGCCACATTGGAAAACACCACACTGATTCGGAGGCGGACGAATGATCGTAGTGGTTGATGAGCGCGAGCTCGTTAAAGACGGCTATACATCTCTATTTGGGCGTGAGGGCATTCCCTCGACCGGGTTCGATCCGGTCGAATTCGGGGAATGGGTCTCGACGGCCGCGGAAAGCGATCTTGCGGCTGTTGAAGCCTTCCTGATCGGCCAGGGCGACCGGAGCTTTTCTTTGCCGAAGGCGATCAGGGATCGCACGACGGCCCCGGTAATCGCGGTCAGCGACCAGCCCTCGCTGGAATCGACACTGGCGCTTTTCGACAGCGGCGTCGACGACGTCGTGCGCAAGCCGGTTCACCCCCGTGAAATCCTGGCACGTGCGGCGGCGATCCGTCGCCGGCTGCAGGTCATCTCGAACTTTACCGATGCCGGGCCGATCCGGGTTTTCTCCGACGGCCGCGACCCGGAAGTGGGTGGTGAAGTGTTCCCCTTGCCGCGCCGTGAGCGCCGCATCCTCGAATATTTGATCGCCAATCGCGGACGCCGCGTTTCCAAGGCGCAGATTTTCAATGCCATCTACGGCATCTTCGATGACGACGTCGAAGAAAACGTCGTTGAAAGCCACATCAGCAAGCTGCGCAAGAAGCTGCGCAAGAAGCTTGGCTACGATCCGGTCGATTCCAAGCGTTTCCTCGGCTACAGCATTGATTGGCAATGATTTTCATTGACCCGCGTGGTCTTTTTCAAACGCGGTATTTCCGACAGCTTCACGCAAGCCAAACGCTTTACCTTCTCCCTGAAAGATGACCACGAGGGTTTTTGAATGAGTATTTTCGGCACTATGCGAACCGGTGTGTCCGGCATGAATGCGCAGGCGAACAAGCTGGGCACCGTGGGCGACAACATCGCCAACGCAAGCACCACCGGCTACAAGCGCGCATCGACGTCGTTCTCCTCGCTCGTTCTGCCCTCCTCGTCGGGCAGCTATGCGTCCGGCGGCGTGCAGTCCAACGTTCGCTACAGCATTTCGGAGCAGGGCAACCTCTCCTACACCACCTCCAGCACCGACCTTGCCGTTCAGGGCAACGGTTTCTTCGTGGTTCAGGACGGTGCAGGCACGCCCTACCTCACCCGCGCCGGCTCCTTCCAGAAGAATTCGGAAGGTTATCTGGAGAATGCGGCAGGCTTCATGCTGATGGGTTACCCTTACGGCGCCAACCCGCCGGCTGCGGTCGTCAACGGTTTTACCGGCCTTGAGGCCATCAATATCAATGACTTCGGTCTGACGGCGTCCCCCTCCACACAGGGTAGCTTCCCGGCCAACCTTAATCGTGATGAGGCAATCGTTGCTGCGGGATCGCGCCCAAGTGACAACGTCGCAACGTCGACGGTTGGCAGCAAGACGTCGCTCACGGCGTTCGACAGCGGCGGAGCCAAGGTTCTTTACGACTTCTATTACACGCGCATTGACAACGATGCGTCCGGCAATCCGCAGTGGGAAGTGTCGGTTTATCGTCAGGATCAGTCGACGGATGGCGGCTTCCCCTATACGGCAACCGCCCCGGCTACGCTCGTCAAGGAAACGGTCACCCTGACCTTCGATCCCGCCACCAACAAGCTCACCACCGGATCGGATAACTCGATCACGATTAATGACAACAACAGCGGCGTGGCGCAGGCGATCGAGATCGACCTGTCGCAGATGACGCAGTTCTCCTCGAAGTTCACGCCTGGCACAGCTGTTCTGAACGGTAACGGTCCGAGCCAGATCAAGGACGTCGAAATCGGCAAGGATGGCCTGGTGACGGCGGTCTATCAGGATGGCGGTCGCCGCAATATCTACCAGCTGGCGCTGGCCACGGTGCCGAGCGTCGACAATCTCAGCCCGCAGAACGGTAACGTCTATCTGCCGAGCAACGAGTCGGGTGTCGTCACCATCGGCTTCGCGCAGACGGGCAGCTTCGGTTACATCCAGAAGGGTGCGCTGGAAGGCTCGAACGTCGATATCGCCAGCGAACTCACCGACATGATTGAATCTCAGCGTATCTACACAGCGAATTCGAAAGTCTTCCAGACTGGATCGGATTTGATGGACGTCCTGATCAATCTGAAGAGATAATACTTCTCACGAGGACAGATGAATGTCGCTCACGTCAGCAATGAATACTGCGCAGTCGATTTTCAATAATACAGGTAAGCAGACGGACGTTACCTCGAAAAACATCGCCAATGTCGGCAATGCGAACTACGTCAAGCGAACCGCCATTCTCGGCACGACCATGGCTGGAGCGAGTATCGTCTCCAACGGCCGTGCCCAGAATGAAAGTCTTCTCAGGCAGACGATTTCCAGCTCTTCTCTCGCTTCCGGCCAGAGCACGGTTCTGACCGGTCTTGAGGAAATGAAGAGCATTTTCGGCGGCAACGATTATGAGAGTTCGCCGGCCACCTATATGAAGGAACTGCTGAAGAGCCTGGACGCTTACGCGGCCAAGCCGAGCGATGCCGCTCTGGCCGCAACGGCGGTTACCTCGGCCACCGATGTCGCCAGTTCCCTGAACAAGGCCTCGAACGAATTGCAGGCGATGCGTCTGCGCGCCGACAAGGAAATCGCCCTTCAGGTCGACAAGCTGAACGGGCTGCTTGCGAAGTTCGAGGAAGCCAATAACGAGGTCAAGGCGCAGACGGCGATCGGCGGCGATCCAAGCGACGCTCTCGATCAGCGCGAGACGCTTCTGAAGGATATTTCCTCCATCATCGGCATCAATGTCGTCAATCGTCCCAACAACGATGTGGCGCTTTATACGACGGATGGTGCGACGCTGTTCGAAATCGTACCGCGCAGCGTCACCTTCAAGACGCAGCCGGGCTATGATGCGACGACCACGGGCAACGCAATCTATGTCGATGGCGTAGCGCTGAAGGCAGGAAGCGGTAGCAACACGACGTCTGAGGGGTCGCTTCAGGGCCTGATGCAGGTTCGCGACGATCTGGCGCCGACGATGCAGAGCCAGCTCGACGAAATCGCCCGCGGCCTCATCACCATGTTTGCGGAAAAGCCGGCCGACGCGACCAGCGGCCTGCCGGATATGCCGGGTCTCTTCACCTACGGCTCGCCGGCGGCGACGACCATTCCGGCAGACGGGATTGTCTCTCCCGGGCTCGCAGCCAGCATTACCGTCAACCCGGCGTTAATTATTTCCAAAGGTGGCAATCCGGAATTGTTGCGCGACGGCGGTATCAACGGTACCGATTACGTGATCAATACCGCAGCGTCGGGGGGAACCGGTTTCTCCGAGCTGATCCGCAGCTATGTTACTGCTTTCGACGCGCCCATGAATTTTGCCGCGTCGACACGTATCGATACGAATACCAGCATCCTGAAATACGGCACCAACTCGATGGGGTGGCTCGAACAGGAACGTTCCGGCGCGACTTCGGCGAACGAAGCGAAAAGCGCGCTTTATGAGCGCTCCGCCACCTCCTATTCGAACAATACGGCGGTCAGTCTGGACGAGGAACTGTCGCTGCTCATGGATATCGAGCAATCCTACAAGGCCGCGACCAAACTGGTGACGACCGTTGACGAAATGCTCAAGTCCCTGATGGACATGGTGAGGTAAACGATGAAAACGTCATTCATTTCATCGCTGGCGATGCAGAACAGCATGCGCAGCACCATCCTCAAGGCTCAGCTCGAGATGACCAATCTCAATACCGAGCTGACGACGGGCAAGCACGCCGATCTCGGCGTGACGCTGGGCGCCAACACCGCCCGCAGCCTCGATCTCAATCGCGATATCGACCGCATCTCTTCGCTGGTGAGCGTCAATTCGATTGCAACGCAACGCCTCAAATCCTCGCAGACGGCGCTGGACGGCATGGCGCAGGCCGCACAGGAAATTCAGAAGGTTCTCGTCCCCAACACCAGCAGCGAAGCGCCGACGCTGACGACGGTTGCCAAAACCATCTCGAATGCCTTCAACAATTTCACCAGCTTCGCCAATACGGCGGTCAATGGTGAGTTTCTGTTCTCCGGCATCAATACGGATGTAAAGCCCGTCGATGACTATTTCGCTGAAGGGTCTACCCTGAAGGAAGCCTATGAGACCGAGCTGAACGCATTCATGGCGGTGCAGACGCCGGCGGTTGGCGACATCACCGGCCTGTCCAAGACCCAGGCCGAAGCCTTCATGACCCATATCGAAGGTGTGTTCAACGGCACCACGACGGTAACGAACCCGCCCCATAGCAGCCTGACGGCCGGCCAGAACTACGATTTCTGGACGACTTTCGGCTCCAAGGCGAGCGACACCAACATGACGAGCCGCATCAGCCAGAACGAGGTCGTGGAAACGTCGAGCAACAGCAACTCGCAGGGCATGCGTTATTTTGCACTGACGGCGATGACGGCGATGACCTTCCTCGACGAAAAGGTGGATAGCGGCATTCGCGAAATGGTGGCGACCAAGTCGGTGACCAATATCGGCACCGCCATCAGTGGCCTGAACCAGCAGCAAAGCCAGCTCGGCCTTTCCGAAAGCCGTGTTTCGAAGGCCAATGATTCGCTGGCAGCCCAGAAGAAGATCATCGAAACGCATCTGCTGGATATTGAGGGGATCGATACCTACGAGGCGAAGACCCGCCTCGATCTGCTGCAGCAGCAGATTGAAATCGCATACAGCCTCACGTCGCGTCTGCAAAAAATGAGTCTGGTGAACTACCTCTGATGAACAGGGGTGGCGGCAGATAGAGGATACATGAATGTACCAGTTTTCCTACGCCGAAATCATGGAGGATGGTGTCGCCAACGCGAAGGATCGCGAGCGGCAGGCGTTGACAAAATCGATCGACCTTCTGGTGGAGGCAAGGGATTCCTCTTCGCAGCGCCACACGATCGAAGCACTTTTTTACACTCGACGGGTCTGGATCCGCTTCATTGAGGATCTCAAGCAACCCGACAACCAGCTTGCCATGGAGCTCAGGGCCAATCTGATTTCCATCGCGATCTGGATATTGAAAGAGTGCGAACTGATCCGGAAACGTCAGTCGACGAATTTCCAGGGCATAATTGACGTGACAACCATCATCAGGGATGGACTTAAATGAAAAGTACACTTCGGATTTCGCTGAAATCGGGCGAAAAGATTTTTATCAACGGCGCGGTTCTGCGTGTGGATCGCAAGGTGGCGCTCGAATTCCTGAACGATGTCACGTTTCTGCTTGAAAACCACGTCCTGCAGCCCGATCAGGCGACGACGCCGCTCCGGCAGCTTTATTTCATCGCGCAGATGATCCTCATCAACCCGGAAGGCCGCGACCAGTCTACCAACATGTTCCGCAAGTCGGTCAGCATGCTGCTGAACTGCTTCCAGCATGACGAGGTTCTGGCGGAACTCAAGCGGATCGACGGGCTGGTTGCCTCGGGCAAGGCTTTCGAAGCGCTGAAGGCCATTCGCGGTCTGTACCCGATCGAGGAAAAAATCCTCAACAATCAGGAAATGACCCCCGCAACGATCGAACAGATTCGCAAGGAGATCGCACCATGGCGGTAGATGCAGTCACTTCGGCAGCGTCAAATCCCTGGGCCAATGCCGGGGCGAGCAGCTCCGACGGCAGCGCGGCGTCGCTGAACTACGACAGCTTCCTGAAGCTCCTCATCGCCCAGATGAAGAACCAGGATCCGACCAGCCCGATGGATGCGGGCGAGCAGATGTCGCAGCTCGCAAGCTTCTCGCAGGTCGAGCAGACCATCAAGACCAACACCCATCTGAAGAGCATGCTGCAGGCGGAAGCCCTGACGCGCGCCTCCGATCTGGTCGGCAAGACGGTCAAGAGCGCCGACGACACCGTCACCGGCGTGGTGAAGGAAGTCGAGGTCTATTCGGACGGCGTTGTCGCCATCACCGAAGCTGGTGACAAGGTGCTGCTGCAGGCCGGCGTGACCTTCTCCAACGGCCCGATTACGAGTACATCTGATAGCGGAACCGATTCGGATAGCGCGACCGGTTCCTGACATTGAAGAGGCGGCATGACGCCGCCTTTCCGGATTGAGGATGCGACGATGAACGAGGCCGATGCGCTTGACATCATGCAGGCGGCTGTCTGGACGGTTCTCGTCGCGGCCGGTCCCGCGGTTCTCGCCGCCATGATCGTCGGTGTCGTCATCGCTTTCATTCAGGCCCTGACCCAGGTTCAGGAAATGACGCTGACCTTCGTTCCCAAGATCGTCACGATCATGCTCGTGCTCGGCGTCGCCGCGCCCTTTGTGGGCGCGCAGATATCGCTCTTTTCCAATCTCGTCTTTTCCCGCATCCAGTCCGGCTTCTGACGCCGTCCGCTGCGGATGCCACCTTCGCGCAAGCTTCAGCCGCTAGTGATAGGCGCAAAGCATCGGGCCGAATTGCGTGCGCTTTTCGAAAACCGTTGTTACGGAACCGTGCGACGGCTTTTCCGTCGCCCTTCTCATGAAGAGACAGGACGAATTTATGGCGCAACCACCAGTCATCTCCCTGCCCAAGGTCAGTCCGAGCACGCGTGACATCGGTTTCGCCCTGGGCATCGTGGCGATCCTCTGCGTTCTCTTCCTGCCCATTCCGGTCATGCTGGTGGATATCGGTCTGGCCTTTTCGATTGCGCTTTCGGTCCTCATCCTCATGGTGGCGCTCTGGATTCAGCGGCCGCTGGATTTCTCGTCCTTCCCGACCGTGCTGCTGATCGCGACGATGATCCGCCTGTCGCTGAACATCGCGACGACGCGCGTTATTCTCTCCCACGGCAATGAAGGGCCGACGGCGGCGGGCGGCGTGATTGCGGGCTTCTCCAGCCTCGTCATGTCCGGCGATTTCGTGATCGGTCTGATCGTCTTCCTGATCCTGATCACCGTCAACTTCATCGTCATCACCAAGGGTGCGACGCGTATCGCCGAAGTCGGCGCGCGCTTCACCCTGGACGCCATTCCCGGCAAGCAGATGTCGATCGATGCGGATTTGTCCGCCGGCATCATCGACGAAAAGGAAGCACAGCGCCGCCGCCGCGAGCTGGAAGAGGAAAGCTCCTTCTTCGGTTCGATGGACGGCGCCTCGAAATTCGTGCGGGGCGACGCCATTGCCGGCCTCATCATCACCGCGATCAATATTTTCGGCGGCATCATCATCGGTTATTTCCGCCACGGCATGCCCATCGGCGAAGCAGCCGACGTTTTCGTCAAGCTTTCGGTCGGTGACGGTATCGTCTCGCAGATCCCGGCCCTGATCGTATCGCTGGCAGCCGGCCTTCTGGTCTCGCGCGGCGGCACCGCCGGCTCGACGGACCAGGCGGTCGTCAACCAGCTCAGCGGTTATCCGCGCGCGCTGATGGTCTCGGCCATGCTGATGGGACTGCTCGCCATCATTCCGGGCCTTCCCTTCCTGCCCTTCATCTTCCTCGGCGGCATCATGGCCTTCGGCAGCTGGTATATTCCGCGCCAGGCGGAGGCCGAAAGCGCGCTGCGGCGTCAGGAAGAGGAGAACAAGGTTCTCCAGACCACCGAGGCGGAAAAGGATTCGGTCAAGCAGGTGCTGAAGACGGCCGAGATCGAACTGGCGCTCGGCAAGCAGGTTTCCACCCGCCTTCTCGGAGCGCATCAGGAACTGGCCTTCCGCGTCGGCAAGATGCGCAAGAAATTCGCCACCCAATACGGTTTCGTCGTGCCGGAGATCAAGGTTTCCGACGATATCATGATCCCGGAAAAGGCCTATCAGATCCGCGTTCACGGCACGACCATCGCATCCAGCAACCTGCGCGTCGGCGATGTGCTGGTCGTGACCGGGGCAGGGCGCAAGCCGAGCATTCCCGGCGACGAAATCCGCGAACCCGCTTTCGGCATGCCCGCCGTCTCCATTCTTGAGACCTTCACCGAGGATCTGAAGCGCGAAGGCTTCCATCCGATCGACAACGTCTCCGTGGTGCTGACGCATCTGAGCGAAGTCATCCGCAACAACCTGCCGCAGCTCCTGTCCTACAAGGACGTCAAGATACTCATCGACAGGCTCGATCCCGAATACAAGAAGCTGGCCGACGAGATCTGCTCGTCGCACATGTCCTATTCCGGCCTGCAGGCGGTGCTGAAACTGCTGCTCGCCGAGCGCGTATCGATCCGCAACCTGCATCTCATTCTCGAAGCGGTCGCCGAACTTGCGCCGCATGTGCGCAAGACGGAACAGATCGTCGAACATGTGCGGGTGCGCATGTCGCAGCAGCTCTGCGGCGATCTTGCCGACAATGGCGTGTTGCGCGTCCTGCGCCTCGGCAACAAGTGGGACATGGTCTTCCATCAGGCGCTCAAGCGCGACCAGAAGGGCGAAATCGTCGAATTCGACATCGATCCGCGCCATCTTGAGGAGTTTTCCGAGCAGGCTTCGAAAGTTATCCGTGAATTCATGGATCGCGGCCTGCCCTTTGTCCTTGTAACCTCGCCGGAAACGCGGTCCTATGTGCGCATGATTATCGAGCGACTCTTTGCGACCCTGCCGGTTCTTTCGCATGTGGAACTGGCCAAGGGTCTGGAGATCAAGATTCTGGGCGCCATTTCATGATAACCGACCCGCAGGGGACAATCATTGCATTGTTCCTTGCCATCTGCCGTATCGGCGCATGCTTCATGACCATGCCGGGCTTTTCAAGCTCGCGCATTTCGCCGCAGATTCGTATGCTTCTGTGCGTCGCGGTGTCCATGGCGCTTCTGCCCGTGCTGTGGGACACGATTTATCCGAAAGTTTCCGGCGCAAGCCAAGGCACGGTCGTCGGCCTCATCTTTACCGAGGTCGTCATCGGTTCGATGTATGGCCTGATCGCGCGGTTCTACACCCTCGGTTTCCAGTTCACCGGTGCGCTCATCGGCGCTTCCATCGGTCTCAGTGCGCCGGGCGGTGCCGATGTGATCGAAGACGTGCAGGAAAACCAGATATCCAACTTCATCACCTTCGGCGGCCTGCTGGTTCTGTTCATATTCGATTTCCACCACATCGTCCTCAAGGCGCTGGTGGATTCCTACACCGCCACGCCGGTCGGCGCGCTGATCAGCGGCCAGAAGATGCTGATTACGCTGACCGACACGCTCAGGGCCTCTTTTTCGATCATGCTGCGTCTTGCCAGCCCCTTCGTGATTTACGGCCTGATGTTCAACGTCGCGGTCGGCCTCATCAACAAGCTCGCGCCGCAGATTCCGGTCTTCTTTATCTCGACACCCTTCGTTCTCGCGGGCGGTCTTTTCATGCTTTACCTATCGGTCGCGGCCCTCATCCGCCAATTCGTGGATGGTTTCGGGCCCGTCTTCATCGGCTTTTGATCGGGGGAAATGCGATGGCTTCGGACAAGCGCTCTGCCAAACTCAAGCGTCTGGTAACCGTCCAGCGGCATATGGAAAAAATGGCCGAGGTGGAACTGGCCGATACCACCCGCACACGGGCGGAAGTTGCGCAATCCATGGAGAACGTGCTGGAAGCCATGAGTTCCATGGAACCGGTGCACCAGACATTTTCCCGGCACTATTCGGACCGCTACGGCCGTCTCGTCGTCCAGGACCGCCAGCTTGAAGGCGTTCAGCAATTTCAGGAAAACAAGGTCCTGAAGGAAAAGACCAAGGCTGACCGGCTGGAGGACAGAATGCACCTTGCGCGCGATCTCGAGGACCGCGAGGCCGACGATAATGCAATCTATGATTTGTTAGAAATTACGAATGCTTCCCAGACACCAGCCTCCAGCAAGGTTGGCGATCCATAGTCTGTCCCATTGTTGCATCGCGGGCGTTTTTGAGGACGTCTCCGGCGATGTTTCTTGATTGAGCGGATGCGCCGGCTTTCTGTGCCGCCCATTCGTCAGCTCGGGAGATCTGGACGTGGCGATATCGGTGATAAGTGATCTGGTGATGGATGTGGTTCGCGCTGCGGACCCCCAGGAAGTTCAGGTCGCCCAGGAAAAACTCAAGGCGAACAAGGCGGCTTTTGCCGCAACCAGCCTTGCCGATGCCGGCAAGGGCTTTGGCGCCGCGGTCGACATGCTGGATGGCGCTTCCTCGAAGGCTGGTCTCGGCGACACCAATATTCGCGCGGCCCGCACCGAAATTCCGGAAACATACCGCAAATATGAAGCCTCGGTGCTCCAGACCTTCGTGGCCAACATGCTGCCGAAAGACAGCGAGGAAGTTTACGGCAAGGGCAATGCCGGCGAGATCTGGAAGAGCATGATGGCCGAACAGTTTGCCGACACGATTTCCAGAAATGGCGGCGTCGGCATCGCGGAACAGGCTTACAAGGATGCGCTTCGGAAGGCTGAAAGCAAAGGCATTACCGACGTATCGATGAATGAAAAAGACAATAATGCTGCAATTCGGATGGTGGCGGAGTTCGAGCGGCAGGTCCTCGGCGTTTCCAATGAGAAAACGGACGAGGCTTGAGAATGAAAAACCTTAACGAGGAGACAAGCATGGACCTTATGTCGAACGACCACCGTATCCAATCCGTTCTCGGCCGCCTTGAGATGATCATCGACAACGAGAACGACAGTATCGGTAAGGACCCCCAGTTCGACTTCAAGGTCTCCAACGCCCACAAGAGCCGTTGCCTCTATGAGCTGACGATGCTGTTCCGCGATACCCCGCGCGAGGAAATCGCCGCCGGTTACATGGAGCAGGTCAAGGGCATCAAGTCCAAGCTCGCCACCAATGCCAGCCGCGTCGAGGCGCATCTGAATGCGGTTCGCGCGGTCGCGGACCTCTTGAAGAACGCGATCCAGGAAGCCGATACGGACGGCACCTATTCGCAGGAACAGTTCATGTACGGCGCAGCCTCCTGATGTTGAAGCTTCTTCTCACTGGCGTCTGGGTTTGCGCCGTCACGCTCGGCGCGGTGTATTTCTCCGTCCAGTTGGCGACTGCGCCCGCGCCGGATGAGGCGGGGGCGAAAAAGGCCAATCTGCAACTGGTCAAGGGCGAAAGCATCACGATCCCCGTCATCAATGATGGCGGGGTAAACGGCTATTTCCTCAGCCGTATTTCGCTGCGCGTCGACAAGACCAAGATGGCGAAGATCGAGCTGCCGGCAACGCAGTTGATGACCGACGAACTGTTCACGCTGCTTGCGGGTTCTTCCATGGTCAATATCGCCAATATTTCCACCTTCGATCCCGAAGCCTTCAAGCAGCGCATCCGCGAGGGGCTGAACAAAAGGCTCGATGACGAGGTGGTCGAGGACGTGCTGATCGAACAGCTCGATTATCTGTCGAAAGCCGACATCCGCGAGCAGAACGGCAATGGCACGCCCCGTTCGGTCAAGCTCGTCGAGGGCGAGAAGGCCGAGGCCGGGAAAGAAGCGGCGCCAAGCCACTGACGACCAGCAGGCGAGGGGCGTCGGCCGGATAGGGGATGCGGAGCATCCTTCTGGTTAATTGTCTCTTGCCGCATCCCCAAGCATTCTAGAGATTGCTTTCAAGCTAAATTCAACCTGCACCTGTATAACGAACCCATGAACCACCATCCCGCAGGCCATGTGTCGGATCGGTGGCGATGGGTTTGGCATTTGGGGGTTGGCAATGAGTTTCGCGTCAGGTTTCGCGCGGCCGGAATCGCAACGGAATATCCACGGACTGCGCGTCTGTGATCTCGACTGGAATGCGGCGCTGGAATTGGTCAGCGGCAGGGTGTCTGCCTGTGAAGGACACACGATGCTCTCCTTTCTCACCATCGAGAAGGCGAAGCTTTCGCTCAAGAACAACGCCTACCGGCAGATTCTGGAAAGCTGCCTGCTTCTGCCGCAGGGCAAGGCAATGAGGGCCGCCGCGCGCAGCGAGAATGGTGAGCCTTTGCCTGCGCCCATCGACGGCGTCGCCTTTGTGATGGCGCTTCTGACCTATATGGCCGTGCCGAAGCGTATCGGTGTGGCTGGAGATGATGCCGCGCAGATCGGCGAAGTTCTCGCCAGGTTGCGGGCGCACGCGCCCTGGCACGATTTCGTCATGCTGAACCGCGATGCATCGGGCGTTAAGGTGGATGTTCTGCTGGCGGGAATGTTGAAGGAAAACCAGGAGACATGGCTGCACCGCACCGTCAGCCGGGAGAATGCGCGGGTCACCATCGCGGTTGGCCCGCTGTTCAAGGTCCTGTCGTCGGAAGTGGCCGGCATGCCGGAAATTTTCCGCAAGCTTCACATGAGCTGGCTCTACAGCCTCTGCGCCGAACCCTGGCACATCGCGCTCGGCAAGAGCTGATGCCGTTCTCGCAGGCGTTGCGTTAACCATTTGTTTGCCACGATCCTTTAACCTCTCGTAAGGTTTTGACAGTCGCCCGTTGCGGGCGGCACCGAGGGCGGCAGACGGCTTCAGATGGTTGATGACAATCCGGATATGATGGCGATCCGCCCTGACGAGGATGATGTCGCAGCGCCCGTATCGCAATGGCGCAGACATTGTCGGCGGCTCCTGACGTCCGGCTGCATCGCCGCCGCCACCGTTGCCGGGGCTGCCCTTCCGCTTCTGCTCGTCGATTCGGGCTTTCGCGGTTATGTTTCGCAGGCCCGGATCGAGGTCTCCCAGACCGCTTACGATGCCCCCGATGCGGCCCGCTTTCTGGCGATGGCGCGTCGTACCCTGCTTTCATCCTCCGGGCTCGACCGGATAACCGCCGATCTCAAGCTGAAGTCCGCCGATATGGTCGGCGTTCGCAATCAGGGCGAGCTTGGCCTGCTTTTCGACCTTTTGACCGGCGCGGATGCGCGTCCGCTATCCGAGCGGGAGGCGCTGAACGGTGCGGTGGGCGAAGCGATCCGGCTGGAACTCACTCCGGATGAAAATACGCTGATCGTGACCGGCAAGGCCGCAACGCCGGAAACCGCCATGCGGCTGACCGATTATCTTTCGATGCGCGTGATCGCGGATGGCAAGGCCGGCACCATGACGCCCGCCATGCGCGAGACGGAGAGGGCGCGGACAAGGCTCGATGAGGCGGAAGCGGCGCTGAACGGTTTCCAGATGCGCCACGGTGACGCCGTGATGGCCGAGGCGCAGCAACTCGAACAGCAGCTGCGCGACGTAAACGACAGTCTGGAGCGAACCACCCGGCAGCAATTGGCCATTCAGGCCGATCTGACGGCGGCTTCGGCGCTGAAGCCGAATGATATCTTTGCGAAGCCTCTGCCGGCCGGCGTGGGTTTTTCGGCGCTTGAGGATATCAGGCAGAGACACTCGACCGCCAGCATGGCGCTTGCTGCGGTTTCGGTCGATTACGGTCCGAAACACCCCCGCCGCATCGCCGCCCAGAATGCGGTGGATGCCGCACAGGCGCTTGCCGCCCCCGCATTGCGGCAATTGCTGGAAGGCCTGCGGGCGGATGAAAAGCGCATCTCTCAGGAGATCGCGACCGCCAGTGGCGAGCAAAAGAAATACCTCGACCGCCTGAACGAACTCGGCGTTGCCCCCGGCGAATTCTCCAGATTGCAGGGTGAACTGGAAACGGCGCGAAACGCCTATCTCGAGGCAAGCGAACGCCGCGACCTCTCCGCATCCGCCAAGTCCGCGGTCGAAACGCGTTTGGCGAAGAAGGCGGCACCCGGCGAATTGACCCGCGATCTGACGCAGGCCGCCATGCTGGCTGGCGGCGGCGCCTTGATCGGCCTGCTGGGCAGTCTTTATCTCCTGAGCTACCGTCGCCATGACGAGGAAGAGGAGGGCGCATTGCTCATCGAAGAGGGCGCGCAACTTCCATCCTCCGTCGAGCCGCCGGTCGAGTCTCTGCGGATTTCCGAATTCGAACCGATCGAGCCGGCTGTGTTCGACGATCTGCCGGACGTCGCCGCAGAGGACATCAAGCCGGAGGAAGACGGCTTTGCCGATTATTACGGCGAGGCCGTCAACGACGACGACATGCCGCTGGACGAGCGCGTGCGGCAGGTCCTGATGGGCAACCGCACGGTCAGGAGTGCTGATCCGGCCTCTTCCGGACTTCCACCGCTTCTGGCCGAAGCCCTTGCCGGGAATTTCGACCATGCCCAGGCCGAAGCCGAGGAGCTGATGGAATTGCGACGCGAACTGGCGTTCCTGAGAGAGTGTCTTACCGATTACGCCGATCGCCGTGACGGCTACCGCAAAACAGCCTGAAAACGCCGCATTTTCGCTTGCATTCCTGCGAAGGGGGCACCATACGGAGCCTACGTAACCCAGCAGGAGCAGGACGCATGGCAGTTGTGATTGACGGGAAGGCGAAGGCGGCTTCGGTAACGGAGGCGGTCCGCAAATCGGCAGAAGCGCTTGAGGCGGAAAAGGGCGTAAAGCCCGGTCTCGCGGTTGTCATCGTCGGAAACGATCCGGCCAGCCACGCTTACGTGAACTCCAAGAGCAAGATGGCCAAGCAATGCGGTTTCAACTCCGTCCAGCACACGCTGCCGGAGGAAACCACGCAGGCCGCACTCCTCAAGCTGGTCGGCGAACTGAACGCCGACGCTTCCATTCATGGCATTCTGGTGCAGCTGCCGCTTCCGAAGCACTTCAATTCCGATGAGATCATCCAGTCGATCCTGCCTGAAAAGGATGTGGATGGCTTGAGCGTGCTGAATGCCGGTAAGCTCGCGACCGGCGATCTCGCCACCGGTCTCATTTCCTGCACGCCCGCCGGCGCCATGCTTCTGGTGCGCGGCATTCACGGCGAAGACCTTTCCGGCCTCAACGCCGTGGTCATCGGCCGCTCGAACCTGTTCGGCAAGCCGATGGGCCAGCTTCTGCTGAATGCCAATGCCACGGTGACCATGGCGCATTCCCGCACCAAGGATCTGGCCGGCATCTGCAAGACGGCGGATATTCTGGTCGCGGCGGTCGGTCGCGCCGCAATGGTGAAGGGCGACTGGGTGAAATCCGGCGCGACCGTCATCGATGTCGGCATCAACCGCATTCCGGCGCCGGAAAAAGGCGAAGGCAAGTCGAAGCTGGTGGGCGATGTCGCCTATGACGAGGCGAGCGCCGTTGCCGCAGCCATCACGCCGGTTCCCGGCGGTGTCGGCCCGATGACCATCGCCATGCTGATGGCCAACACCGTCATCGCCGCCCATCGCGCGCTGGGTCTGACCGCGCCGAAGTTTTAAGCCTGTCGCGTTCAATCGAACTACACGGCACAGGAATTTTTGTGCGCTGCCACTCACTTCCGTCATTCCGGCCTTGAGCCGGAATCCTGTGTATTGGATTTGTGCTATGTAGAGTGCGGGCGGAAGGCCGTCGGAATCCTGGTCGTTAGAGACCGCCTGCTGGCTTTTGGACCTCCGCCCGCTCTTGATGATCCCAACCTGAACAGTTGATGGAGGCCGTGAGCGCGGACCTCGTAGCACAGGATGAGGCTTGCCATGGTACACCCTGTTTACATCGGATGCGACGTCTCAAAGGCACATCTGGATCTTTTCGATGCCGCGACACAAAAAGCCGTCCGCATCGCCAATACCGGCACCGCCATCGATGAATGGCTTGCCACCCTTGATGGACGCGAGGCGCAGATCATTCTGGAGGCGAC